>CAMYMO010000465.1 GCA_947259425.1 uncultured Ectothiorhodospiraceae bacterium
CACATCAAATACTTCCTGGGCCTTGGTTGGCAAATGTATCGGCGCATGCGATTTTTGTAATAAAGTCATGCCCCGCTCGCTACGCGTGACCAGCAAGGCCTCAAGCTCAAGATCATTTATTAATTGCATGCCGCGAGTTTCGATTTCGCTATCGGAAATACAGGTACCGACCACCGCTTCAAACTCAGTCAAGTTTGGGGTAATTAAGGTTGCCCCCTTATATCGGCTAAAGTCAGTGCCTTTGGGGTCAATCAATACCGGCGTATTGGCTGCACGAGCGGCGTTAATGAGTGCGGGGAAATCTCTTAATGTGCCTTTGCCATAATCCGACAATACCACGGCGCCGGCATTCGCCATCATTTTGTTAGCTCGTGCGACTAATAAATCCGAAGCCTGTTCGTTAAAACCATCTTCAAAATCCAGGCGAATAAGTTGCTGGTGACGACTGATCACCCTTAACTTAGTGACGGTACGACTGCCGGGGATTCGCTCAAAGGCACAACGGACCCCGGAAGAACTCAAAATATCATCTAACGCATCGGCGGCTTCATCGTCGCCGGTAAAGCCAATCACATCAATATTGGCACCCAATGCCGATATATTGAGTGCCACGTTACCCGAACCACCCGCACGCTCCTCAGCATCGCCCACCAACACAACGGGTACCGGTGCTTCAGGTGAAATACGCGAGGTATCACCATGCCAATAGCGATCCAACATTAAATCACCAATGACTAATACCTGGGCCTGTTCAAATTTAGGTAGGTTCAGTTGCATAGACGTTCCACGTCATAGTATCCAGATCAAGTATAGTGAGAGAAAAAAGGTTATGCCTTTTTCAATTCATAAACGGCACCGCAGTACGGGCACTTCGCCTCACCACCCTGCTCTTCTATTGGTAAATAGACCTTTGGATGAGAATTCCAAAGCGCCATACCCTCCATTGGGCAGTGGGCCGGTAAATCTGCAGGGCTCACTTGATAACGTTGCGCTGCATTGGCTTGTTTATCGTTCGTTGCTTCATTCATGACTCTACCCTTTAATTTGTTCTAATTTAGATCTTCTATTATCGCGTCCCGCTCAAATGCCTAGACAACGGTTAACCAATGGTTATATTTCTCGATACGCCCATGCACAACATCAAAGTAAAGACTTTGTAATTTTTCGGTAACCGGCCCACGTGTCCCCGAACCAATAGCGCGGCCATCTAACTCACGTATCGGCGTTACTTCGGCGGCCGATCCGGTAAAAAAGGCCTCATCGGCAATATAAACTTCATCACGGGTAATGCGTTTTTCACGTACTTCAAAGCCTTCATCGGTTGCTATCTGGATTAGCGTCTTGCGTGTGATGCCATCCAACGCAGAGGTCAACTCAGGAGTATAGATAATATTATCTTTCACCAGAAAAATATTCTCACCACTGCCTTCGGCCACGAAGCCATCCACATCCAGCAGCAACGCCTCGTCGTAACCATCGCGCATCGCCTCTTGCAAGGCCATCATTGAGTTCATGTAGTTGCCATTGGCTTTCGCCTTACACATGGTGATGTTCACATGATGGCGCGTAAAGGACGATGTTTTGATACGCAGGCCATTTTTCATATTGTCCTCACCCAGATAGGCCCCCCATTCCCAGGCCGCAACAATGGTGTGGACTTTAAGATTATCTGCTCTTAAGCCCATGCCTTCCGAACCGTAAAAACACATTGGACGCAAATAAGCACTGTCGAGATTATTTTCCTTCACCGCCGCTTTTTGTGCCGCATTGATAGTCGCTTTGTCAAAAGCAATCGGCATGGCTAATATGTGGGCAGATTCAAACAATCGATTGGTATGATCTTCAAGTCGAAAAATTGCAGTACCTTGCTCCGCTTTATAGGCACGCACACCCTCAAATACCCCCATGCCGTAATGTAGGGTATGGGTCAACACATGCACCTGAGCCTCGCGCCAGGGGACCATCTTGCCATCAAACCAAATAACACCATCTCTGTCTGACATCGACATCTATTTCTTCCTCATACTATATATAATCAATTCTCTAACCAGTTTGTCCAGATTCGCTGTACACCTTGTTGTTGGGTGTTAAATTTATCGTCCGCAACAATAGCCGATGATTCCTGTAACTTAAGTCGGTGTAAACGATTCCGATAGGTCTGATACGTCTCGCTTAAAAAAACCGCATCGCTCTCCCTCATTACACCCGTTTTGGCCATTGCTTCCAATAATCGAATATTATCAGTCCATTCCAATAATTCATCATATTGATGACTAAACGCCAGGACCCCATATTGCACCATAAATTCAATATCGACGATACCTCCTTGGCTATGTTTCAGATCAAACTCACCGGCTTTGGCTTTATTCAGTGATTGATGCATTTTCTGACGCATCTCCAGCACCGATTGTCGTAATTCATCAATATCACGCTGCTGGCTGAGGATTTCACGTCGAATCGACTCGAATTCACTCGCAATCGCTGGATCACCCGCCACGACTCGGGCCCGAACCAGCGCCTGATGCTCCCAGGTCCAGGCCTTATTTAGCTGGTAACTGGAAAATGATTTCAAACTACTGACCAACATCCCGGCGGCCCCATCCGGCCGCAGACGCATATCCACTTCAAACAAGACACCGGCCGGGGTCATCGCGCCCAAAATATGCATCATGCGTTGACCAAGGCGGGCAAAAAAGACCCCCAAGCTCACCGGCTTTTCTCCCGAGGTCTCTAGAGATTCCGATTCGCCACTGTGCAAAAAGACCATATCCAGATCGGAGCTATAACCCAATTCATAACCACCCAATTTGCCATAAGCAATCACTGCGAAACCGGTATCACAAACTGCACCCTCATGCGTGCATATCGGACGGCCATGCTTAGCGACTAAATTTTGCCAGGCAAGGTTAAGCGTATGCTCGATAACAACTTCGGCTATCCAGCTTAAATGATTACTCACCTCGGGTAACGGCAATGCGCCAAAGATATCCGCTGCCGCCACCTTTAAAAAGTGCGATTGTTTAAAATGACGCAACACATCTAACGAGCGTTCTTCATCGCCCAACACATCCGCCATACGTTTCGTTAATTCCTGGTTCAATACATCACGCTTAGGCGGGTCGAATAATTGACCGACATCTAATAAATCATCCAGCAACAACGGATGCAGACTCAGATAGCGTGTAATCCACGGACTCGAGGCACATAAGCGAATAAACTGTGATAACGCCAATGGATTTTCAATCAATAACACTAAATACACTGAGCGTTGCATCACTGCTTCGATGACGGTTAATGCTCGTAGAAATGACAAATCGGGCTGCTCAGTTGCCTGACAGGCACTTAAAAATAGCGGCATGAATCGATTCATCCGTTCATGACCACGCGTCGATAGATTTCGATAGGCTCGGCTTTCGCGTACCGTTTTGATATGTCGCCAAACATCCTGCGCATCATTAAACCCACTACTTTTTAATAACTCGAGGGCATCCTCATCCTCGATCTCGCCAAGCCATAATGGCGTCAGTTCAACCGTTTCTTCACTGGGCGTATCCGCTTGAGGCGCAACAAAGACCTGTTCAAAATGTTCATGCACTCGATTGCGATGATGCAATAATTGTTCGTTAAATGCATTCCAGTCTTCAAACCCCATACTAAAAGCTAAACGTTCTTGAGCAATCTCATCCGTCGGCAAACTATGGGTTTGTTCATCTCGCCAGGCCTGTAAACGATGTTCGGTACGGCGTAAAAAATCATAGGCGGCATTTAGTTGTTCGACGACAAAGTCGGGCAGGATACCGAGATCCTGCAACGCCGCTAACGTTTTTAAGATGGAACGTGATTGCAGTTTAACCTCACGACCACCCCGTATAAGTTGAAACACCTGACCAATGAATTCAATTTCACGTATTCCACCGGCACCGACCTTAATATTCAGTTCCTTGTTTTTACGTTTAACCTCTTTCTGGATCATCGCCTTCATTTCGCGAATTGATTCAAACGCGCTGTAATCCACGTAACGTCGATAAACAAACGGTTTTAAACGCGCTAACAGTTTTTCTCCTTGAACATGATCGCCAGCAATCACACGCGCTTTAATCATGGCGTAACGTTCCCATTCTCGCCCGTGCATCTGATAGTAATCTTCCATTGCATCAAAGCTCACGGCTAACGGACCACTGCCAAATGGGCGAAGGCGCATATCGACCCGAAATACAAAACCATCCGCTGTTAATTTGGACAAAACATTAATCAAACCTTGGCCAAGCTTTTGGAAAAACTCGTGGTTGGTAATCGTCTTGTTACCACGCGTTTCCCCCTCTTCCGGATAAGCAAAGATCAAATCGATATCGGATGACAGATTTAGTTCATGACCACCGAGCTTGCCCATCCCCAGCACAACAAATTGCTGGTCCTCGCCATCTTTATCTGTTGGTATACCAAATTCTTCACAGTTCCAGTGATAGAAATACTGTAAAGCGACTTCCACGCAGGCATCGGCTAAATCAGATAAGTCACGCATGGTTTCGGTAAGATCAGCCCAGCCAGCTAAATCTCGCCAGATTATTCGCGCCATTTCGCGTTGTCGAGTATTCCGTAAATATTTACTCAGCTCGTCTTCATTGCTACTAATTAGATCGAATTGACTCAAGTGCTTAGAATAGTCACCGCTTTTATAACCACGTTGGAGATCACCACTATTTAATAGCTCAGCAAACCTCTCTGGAAAACGAACACATTGGCGTGCAACATATTCGCTACAGGCAAAAATATGTGGGATTAGCGAGGCAATTTCTTTCTCTAACTCGATATCAGATGACTGATTTTCCCAGTCATGTAACAAAGATTCCAATGTAGTGGCAAGTTTGGTGGGTAATTCCATGTTCTAACTATACTTATCTTAGGAGGCTTCACTAAAGTATAAGCTAAAAACAGTAATGCCAACAGATTATAAAATGACCTGTCCAGGTTTGATTTGTAATCACTATAAACGAACATCAATAATAGCCAGAACACAAAGAGTCCTATGGAATATGCTAATAAAGAGGGGTATTGAACTGAATCAACTGTGTTGAATATAAATATGTTTTATAAACAGTAGTCTCGCACATAATTGTACGAGACTATATTTTGAGGTTCATTTACTGAACTGCTTGGTACTCAAATGCTGCACCCCAGACAATTACATTATCAGGATAAGTTGCACCTGAACCTTGCCTTTGTATAGTTGTATTCCACCAATCACCGGTTAATCGACTAGCTGGAATGGTACATTGCTGCTCATAAAGTGTACCGAAGCCAATCGTGCCACTCACTGAGACCGAGGTACACGAAATACTACCAGGATCAAATTCGCCTTCTGTTGTACTGAATGATGTAGGTCGAATGAAGAAGTTGACAACACCTGTTGTAGCACTTGTTGTCTGAAAGAAGATATGGAAAGTAACATCACCACCTGCGTAATCTGCCGGAGCCTTAACAGACTGATATGTCCCTCCAGCAAATGTAAATGACCAACTCAATCCTCTGCCAACGACAGTTATTGGATCACTGGCATCAAACGACATTGCGGATGCAGGTATAGATATCGTACGTGTTATACCAAGATTGCCGACCGTACTCTCAAGTGCTGTGATTCGTGAATCATTTGATGTTATATCAGATATATTAGTGCTAATACGGTCATCGTTATCATCTACTTCGGATTCTACCGCACTGAAATTTGCATTCACCTCGGCTGCCACAGCCGGTGTTCCCGATGTAAAGCTATTTGGTATCGTTAAATTTCCGGCAACAACTTGTGTTGAGACCATAAAAGAAGCCATAACGCTTAACGTAACTTGTATAAGATTTTTCATAATCAATTCCTCTCCTATTAAATCAAGACCAGTCATCCTGGTCCCACACCATCGTGTCCCAATCACTTGAACCTTGTTGTGGCGGTGGTGTATCACCACCTCCTCCACAGGCTGAAAGGCCAAGTAGGGTCACTAAGAGTATTAACAAAGATAATTGTTTACTCATAACACACCTCTCTTTACATGTAACTCAATGACAATTGAGCTTGTTTGCACTGATTAACTACATGCGTAATATCTGACTAATTAATTAAGTTATGTAATTAATCTCTGCATTAAAATATTAACTCTCTCGCTCTTACTTCCCCCATATAAAAAACGAATAAAAAAAAACCCGCTGTTGCCAGCGGGTTTTTTTTCGCGTTGAACTAGAGAGACTTGATTACATCATGCCGCCCATTCCACCCATACCGCCCATGCCGCCCATATCAGGCATGCCTGCGCCAGCACCGGCGTCGTCACTTGGTACGTCAGCGACCATGGCTTCGGTAG
>CAMYMO010000466.1 GCA_947259425.1 uncultured Ectothiorhodospiraceae bacterium
CGACCTTTGGGTTATGAGCCCAACGAGCTACCAGACTGCTCCACCCCGCATCAGAGGCTGCGCATTCTACTGAGACAGCTTCACTTTTACAAGAAATCAAAATTAATATTGGAATTTTTATCCCAGATATCCAGGAAATCTTTAGAAATGGAACTTTTGGACGATAATTAATTCATATTTAAGGCAGGCAAAGCCACAGTGAACGTATGAATTAGGCTATTTGCATTCTAATGAGTTGCAAATTGCAGATTTCAGGCAGGCCGCTCTCCTTTACATCAGCATAAGTTAATGTTATTTAATGTTATTTCCTGCTGGTATAAGTTTTGCAGTAGACTTAGCTACGGGAGAGAAATTACTTTTAGTCGACACGAATTAACGAAGGAGCCGTTCGATGAACCAGACTCGTAGAACATTTTTACAAGCCACCATGGCTGCTGGCACTGTCGCCATTGCCACAAGTGCGGGGTTGTTAACCCCTAACACGGTACTTGCTGCCTGGCCCAAGAAGGCATTTGATGCCGAAAGTCTCGCTGATGCGGTGAAAGCCATCGCTGGCAGCGCTGAAACTGTAGATAGTAAAGAAATATCCGTTGAAGCGCCTGATATCGCTGAAAATGGTGCTGTTGTCTCCGTTACGGTCAAAAGCAAAGCCGCTAAAACAGAGCAAATTTCTATTTTAGTACCTGAAAACGCGAATCCGTTATGCGCTAGTTATGTCACCACCGATGCTGTCGATGGTTTTGTCACTGGTCGGATCAAAATGCGTAAAACATCTGACGTCATTGCTGTGGTTAAAGCGAATGGCAAATTACTCACCGCAAAGAAACCCGTTAAGGTCACCCTCGGCGGTTGTGGCGGTTAATGGACAGTAACGAGATTTAAGAGGTAATAAAACCATGGCAAAGAAAAAGATGAAAATACGTGCGTGGGCCGACAAAGGCAGCGCTACGGTAAAAGCAATCGTGTTCCATCCAATGGAAACCGGATTACGTAAAGACAAAGCAACCGGGAAAAAAATCCCCCCCCATTTTATTGAGGAACTGGCTGTTAAACACAATGGCAAACAAGTTCTGACCTGTCTTTGGGGACCGGGTGTTTCTAAAAACCCATTTTTATCATTCAGACTCAAGAATGCGAAGAAAGGCGATACATTGCAATTAAGCTGGGTAGATAATAAAGGCGAAAAAGACGTCGCTGAAGCGAAAATTAAATAAGTTAAGTTTTGCACCCATTCTCTCGTCGAAATGGACTAAAAAAGGCGCATCAGTTGATGCGCCTTTTTTTATTTCCAGCCAAACTATACTATTCAAACCAAATAATTAGAAATTTAACAAGGGCTCACCGATAATGCTGACCCTAAGCCCTCTAATATTCCGTTAATGATGCTGGTGGTCACCCTGGCATAATTAAAGACAATATCGCATAAGAACAAAAACAAGACGCCGACATAGGCTAAATAGCCAAATCCCCAGTAGTTATTATAGATAATGGTCATCAGCCAGTTTTGCTCGAAAATATAAAAGAAAGCAATAATCGTAGTCGATATCGTTAACAAAATCGCAGGTAAAAATAAATGTGCAACTGCGCGTGGTTTAAATAATGAAACAAGTATTAACAATAGAAATATCATTGCATTACTAAGGGTAAAAATACGAATATCCCGCTTTAACTCATTAGCGATTTGCATATATTTACCTTTGATAAAATCGCTCAGTCGTTCATTTATCTTTTCCAGTGAGGTTATTTGGGCTTCAAAGCCTTCTTTATACCATTGCTCATATTTTTTACGACATTCACAATCCAGATCTCGCATCTCTGAAATCGCTGCGGCAAGTTTAATGTGTAAATCATTTTTTAGTTGTAATTTAACACCAGCAATTTCCTGTTGGTTTTTCTCTAATATTTTTGCGGCCAGTTTGACGACTTTATTATCCGATTTAGCTAAGTTCAACTCAGCGAGTGAATCAATTTTTTCATTGGTTGTATCGGTTAGTTCCTGCTTAATGAAATGTTTACCCACTTCTTCGACATATCCCGGTACGCCATAAGTAAGCACAAAGAAAAATCCAAAAATAAATACCCCTAACAAACCAATTATTCTTAAACTAATTTTCACTTTTACCTCAACCTGTTATTTCGTCCTTCATTAAAACGTTATAAAAAGTGAACAGGGTTTATCTATCAATACGTAGAAGGCTATAAATCTAATATAATGTTTTTCATGCATGCAAAAAAAACGGGTGCCGAAGCACCCGTTTTATAGATTAATCGTAAATCAAACCTTATGGTTTAACGTACAGGTAACCTTTAGATTGCAAATGTGCTACGTGAGCAACACCAGATGGAATCACTTCCGCGTTTTCGTTGATTTTATCTTTAGGGATTTTTTTACCACGAATAGTGTTAGCACAGATTTGGAATTTAACACCACGGTTAGCTAAACCAGCGATTTGATCGTTAAAGTTATAGGCTTTACCTTTTTTGTTTTTCTTACCCATTGCACCATCAACCATAGCAAACGCACCAGAGCTGTGTGTTACTACGATGACTTCAATGTTCTCATCACCAAGTGCATTCAGGTGATTTTTAACGTTACGAAGTGCACCTTTAGCGGTGTGGATGTTGTTTACATGATAAACAACTCGTTGTTGGTTATAACCATTTTTCGCAGCTTTTGATGTATCAACAGCATAAGCTGAAGCGGTCATCGCAACTCCTGCAGCAATTAACGCAGCTTTACTTAATAATTTCATTTTAACTCCTCCTAAAAATTCAGGTATATAATTTACTTCTCAAAAGTACTACTCATGAGTAGTGGTACATAGATACAGCAAATGGCGTTCCAAAGTCTAGGTTTTTTTTATTTGAATATAGATCAAATACTTAGTTAATTTTCTTTGGCATATCAGTGTTGTCTAATACCTTTTTCGGTGCAATATGCATCTTTTGTGCGGTTTTATAGTGGTAAATTACACCGTTTCAGTCTCGTTCTCATAACGACGTAACTTTCTCCACAACGTTGTCTTATCGATACCCAAAACTTTCGCTGCTTGCGTTTTTTTTCCACGACAACATTTCAAAACATGCTGGATATATTCCTGCTCTAATTCAAGTAATGATACAAACTCATTGTCTGAAAATTTTGCGGCTGAGAGTTCATCTTCAGTTAATACTGGATTGGAATTTTCCCAGGTTAATATTGGACCATCCGCCAAAATAACACATCGTTCGACCGTGTTTCTCAGTTCACGCACGTTACCCTTCCAATCTGACTCACACATGCGTTGTAATGAGGTACTATCATATCCTTTCACACTACGCTGATAGCGCTCATTAAATTCTTTCAGATAATGATCGACCAATGCGGGAATATCCTCTCTACGCTCATTTAAGGACGGTACACGGATAGTCACAACATTCAGACGATGATAAAAGTCGTGGCGCAGATTCCCCTCCTCGACCATGAGCTCTAAGTCCTGATTACTCGCCGCCACAACCCGGACGTCTACTGGAATGGGTGTGGTTCCGCCGACGCGGATGATTCGCCGGTCTTCTATCGCGCGCATTAATTTAATTTGCATCTTATCGGATATGTTGCAAATCTCATCCAGAAACAATGTTCCACCATCGGCTTGCTCCATCAATCCATATTTGCGCTGCGTTGCACCGGTGAAAGCGCCTTTCTCATGCCCAAACAATTCACTTTCCAATAAAGTATCGCTCAACGCACCACAATCAATCGCAACGAAGGGTTTATCGTTGCGCGGACTAAAATCATGCAGTGCACGGGCAACCAGTTCTTTACCGGTACCCGACTCGCCCGTCAGAATCGCACTGCAACTTACTTCCGCGATCTTTTCAATCGTGGTAAATAAACTACGCATCACCGGTGTGTCACCAATCATTCCAAAACGATTCCGTTTTTGGCCGATGCGGCGTTTTAATAGTTTATTTTCATTGCGCAAATGACGCGATTTAATGGTTCGTTCCAACATGATACGAAGCTCTTCAAAATCGAATGGTTTCTTAATGAAATCATTTGCGCCCCGCTTCATTGCCTCAACAGCATTTTCAACTGAAGAGTAGCCCGTCATTACCACAACTGGAACATCCTGATCGATGCTTCTAAGCTGACTTAACAAATCGAATCCATTCATACCTGGCATACGTAAATCCGTTATGACGATATCAGCACCGTCTTTTTTAAATTCATCCAAGCATATGGCCGCATCCTGGAAGACAGTGCAATTATAATCTGCATTGTCACAGTTTCGTTTCATCACACGACAAGTTACCGCATCATCATCGATAAACATTATACGGGTTGAGTTATTTGACTTAGACGACATATTTAGCCTCCAATATTTTGTCATCAGATTGCTGGTCTGCTTCGGCCTGTAAGGGAAGCAGGATCACAACTCGCAAACATTCTCCCTTGTTTTGTGGTGAAAAAGGGATCAAACACTTTGGAAATTTCCTGGTTTTTAATTCCGGCGCCGGTATCGATGATTTCAACCGCCACATAATCGATATCTTTATAGGACTTAATGTGGATTGTTCCACCTACCACCGAGGCCTGTACGGCATTTAATATTATATTAACCAGGACTTGTTGAATCTGGTTCATATCCGCAACTAAAAATAAATCATGCTCTAATTCGGTTACCACGGTTATCTCTGCAGATTCAACCCGATGTTGTAATAAGTCCAATGTGTCTTCGACTAATTGGCTCATATTAAATTCGTGATAATCAGGTTTATTTTCACGGGCAAAACTCAGTATTCCCTGAACTATACGTGCACAGCGTTGCCCTTCTTTTTTCAGTAAGCTTATATCATTCCTGGCATCTTCATTATCTTTCACTTCATCCTCAATAAGTGACGCCAAAGACATGATATTCATAAGAGGATTATTAATTTCATGTCCGATACCTGCAGCCAGTTGCCCAACTGAAGCCAGCCGTTCAGATTGCCGGGCAAGTTTTTCGGCTTTATCTCTTTCGCGTTTCGCTTTCACCAGACTGGCGGTTAAATAATTAAACGCCTTACCGGCAATACCAATCTCGTCATTACGTGTATCTTTGTAGCGGGCTGAATGATCGCCATCCGCATAGCGTGTAATGGCTTCAGCTAGATCATGAACCGGTTGTGACATCTGCCACGCTGCCCAGACAGAAATCAATAAACTGATCACCAATAACACGCCAAGTAAAAGCCAGATTGAATGACGTAAATTATCTATCGAGGCAAAAACGGTTTTACTATCGGCTTCAACCAGTAACAACCATGATGTATCGGGGCGTGTTTCAAAGGGAGATAACGTCTGAAAGAAAAGCATTCGGCCATCATTTCGAAAAAGCGAGCCTTTTTTACGATTCTGTTTTATGTATGACCATTCATCTGCCGTGATTTCGTTCGTGAATCGATATTGGGAATCTAATTGGTTGCCAAAACGTTTAGAAATATCGTGGTGATAAAGATAAATCCCATCACGAACCGTCCCTTCATTTATTTCGACCACAAAGGCGTTACCAGGGTAACCGCCTAAAGCAGCTTTAACTGTAGAATCAAGCCGTGTCCCCCACATATTAACAACCAACAGACCATCTTCGCGATCAAGTTCATCCTTGACTGAGGCAGAGTAACGTACCATGGCAGGGCAAAAATCGGCATCATGCGTTACTCGACCCAGTTCAAAATCAGACATCACCACATCTTGTTGCATACCCTGGGTATATTTGAAAAACGATTTTTTTGATTGATCAGCAACGTATAGACGTTTATTTTTTTTATCTAACAATTTGGGCTCAATCGGCTTGCCCTCCTTGACCTTAACCAATGTTTTTCCCTGAGGGTCAATAAAGCGCAACGCCTGAATACTCGGTACCACATGTGAATAATTTAAAAAAAACAATTCCAGGTCTTCCGCCAGGCGTTGGTATTCAGATGGATTCAAATCCTGATTCGATTGTTTTCGCGTAAACGCGGCAAAGTGCTGAACCGCAGGTACATGCGCCAGGCCGCGGGCAATGGCTTTCTGATTGTTTAAAATCAGCTGGATCTCATCAGACATTTTGGTCAAAGTGACATGCAATTCTTTTTCTGTCTGCGTCCGTAATTCAGACTCTGCGCGATCAACCACGCCAAACAATAGAATTAACAGCGGAACCGCTGTCATTAGGCTTAAGATTAAAAAGAATTTATGGCGCAGTTGCATATCTGTATTTTGCTATTTTCTCTGCATTTTGCATAAGTATAGCAAGATATGGGGAGTTACGATAATTTTCGCAGGTTACGTACTGAACTGAATATTAGAAAACTCTAATGTAATACGCAATTT
>CAMYMO010000467.1 GCA_947259425.1 uncultured Ectothiorhodospiraceae bacterium
TTGGTTGAACTTGCACTCCAGAGGCGTAGCGTATTTACCGTATTATTTTTGTAGCCAGGTATCGGAATATCATAAGGAATGGCTAGCACATCCGATGTGTCGTGCCAGAGCTTTCGCACTACACCATCATGTTCTTCTATTGTCTCGACATGGCCACCAAACTTAATCTTCTGGGTATATTCTGGACGGCAAAGTTCCCAGGGGTTTCCATCTTGTAACCAGTGGTCAGGCTCTTCAACCTGGTATCCATTTTCAATCTCCTGGCGAAACATGCCGTATTCATAACGAATACCATAGCCGACCACAGGAAGTTTCAACGTTGCACAACTATCCATAAAGCAAGCTGCCAGTCGACCCAGTCCACCGTTTCCTAATCCTGCATCTTTTTCCTGTGAACCAATCTCTTCAAGATTTAATGCAAACTGGTTCAACGCATCGTGTAATTCATTCTCAATACCAAGATTCAGGATCTGATTGCCGAGTGAACGACCAATCAAAAATTCAAGTGACATGTAATATGCTTTCTTTACATTCGGTTTATCATACGCCTGCCAGGTATTACGCCAGTCAGTCATGATTCGATCACGTAATGTATAAGATAAGGCTTCGTAAAGGTAATGGGGTACACAACCAACATAACGCCCGAGGTGATGTGTTAGATATTTCCTGAAATCATTTGCCAGAGAATCTGCATCCATTGGTAGCTTTTCCATTTCTGGCATTTTCGTGGTACATAATGTTTTTATCTCAGACATAGCATTACCTCTGATACAGAGTCAGTAAATGTTTAATATTCAGTAGTCTTTCTTGTGACAACTCATTCCATTGAAAGCGCCACAGCCAGTTTCCACTGGTGGTTCCAGGCATATTCATGCGTGCCCGTGAACCTAGCATAAGTATATCCTGAAACGGCACAATGCAAAGAAATGATACCGAGGCAAATGCAAGCCGTATCATGGTCATTACTCCATTCTCGCCTTCAGTATCAGTCTGGTTTGTATATTCCATCAAATAATCTGCATTGTAATTTTTGCTATCACTAATCCAGCCAAGCGTTGTGTTATTGTCATGCGTGCCAGTATAGACAATGTCTCGCTCGTGATGCTGATGTGGCAGATGCGGGTTTGTCGGGTTACCATCAAAGGCAAACTGCAAAACCTTCATTCCTGGTAACTTAAAATAATTTTTTAATGCGATCACTTCATCTGTAATGACACCAAGATCCTCTGCTACCAGGGGTAACTCATCGAAGTTAGCGTAAATTGAATTAAGCAATTCTTTACCTGGTACTTCGACCCATTTCCCATTAATCGCCGTTTTTTCATTCTCCGGAATAACCCAACAGGCCTGCAGTCCACGGAAATGATCGATACGCACCATATCAAATAACTCGAGCTGGGTTCTGAATCGCTCTAACCACCAGGCAAATTCATTCTGTTGCATATATTCCCAGTCAAATAATGGATTACCCCAACGCTGGCCGGTATCAGAGAAGGCATCGGGGGGTACACCAGCGATAACTTCCGTAGCTCCGTCCTGATCAATAAGAAAATTATCTCGCTTAGACCAGACATCGGCACTGTCTTTCGCAACAAAGATTGGTACATCACCAAATAACTCTACATCATGCTGCTTGGCATAAGCCCTGATTTCATGCCATTGCTGAAAAAATATAAATTGACGAAATTCGACATGCTTAATTTCATCAGACAACTCTTTTGATGCTAACGATAAAGATTTCTGTTTACGTTGTCGATAATCATTAGGCCATTCATACCAGGGTTGATGATTGAATTTTTTCTTAAGCGCGATAAACAATGCATAATCTTCCAACCAGTAATGATGATTTTTTTTGAATTCATCGAGCAGATCAAGCCATTCAGACTCGGCATGCTGATAAAAATACCCGCCGGCCCATTCAAGGCATTTTGCTCGATATTCCTGCTGACTTTTTTTGAATTTGATCTTACTGGTATCTAGCCAACCTTTATCGACCAACCAGTCAAGACTAATTAAAGCTGGATTTCCAGCATGTGCGGATAAACACTGATACGGAGACTTATCATCATGTGTTGGCCCAAGTGGCAACATCTGCCAGACTTTAAAACCATTGCTATGCAGAAACTCAATAAAACGATAAGCCTGATGGCCTATATCACCATTCGTATAGGGACCGGGTAATGATGTTGGATGTAACAGTATTCCGGCCCTGCGTTGTCGATTGATTGAGCTAAGTTCAGAAGCCTTTTGCATATTGTTCTACTGATATTGCCCTGGCAACATCGCACCCCCAGATACTGGCTCGACGGTGCCAAAAGAAAATGCCTGGTTTAGATATTCAGGAGAAGATATGCCAAGTAATTTATATAAATTGCGCAGATGCATCCTGTACTGCTCATCAAACATCGCGACAGATTCTGCTGAGTTATACTCACCAAACCACCAGAACCAGTCGGAACTTTCGCATGTCGCCAGCTGCATAATAGCCGCTTGTTTCTGTTCTTCACTGAGTGAACCTTGTTGCATGACCTTGTCGAATGCGATCTTGGCTTCGACTAACATGTCCCAGGCACGATTTTTATCTTTATCCCCGATCCAGGTTGAAAATGTTCCATAGACCCAGCTGCCAGCAACCACATGTGAAAGCGTGATCTTTTCTTCATATTGGGAAAGATACTCTGAATAAGTTGTTAAGTTTAGTTTTTCGTTGCTTGTTAACTTATCATACAACGCACTAATAAAATGATAGCCATTGTCCGGGTAGTGTTCCCAGGCATTCTCTCCATCGAGAATAATTGAAACGATAGCGTTATCTTTATCTGCACAACTGTCTGCAATGGTCTCGAGACGATGAACCAGATTCGCAACTGCATCATCTGCATGCCAGTCAGAATATTTAAAGCCAATCAGGTCTGACAGGTCATCATCACGAAAAAAACAAGTCGATGAAGTCCCTTGCAGCTGATAAGGTTCATGGATACATTCAGAAGGATCTGTCTCAGACTTCTTTAATGAGTTGTTAAGCACCGTATTACCACTTGCAAGCCACTGAAAGCCCTCCCCTGATAGTAATTCAATCGTTTTCTCACTCACGCTGCCTTCCGATGGCCAACAACCGGCCGGTCTAAAACCGAAAAAACGTTCAAATATCTCAATTCCTTTTTTAATATGCCAATGGCTTCGTTCTATCCCGGATGGATACATTCGGTTCTCAGGTAAACTAACATCCGGCATCGCCTCTTTTGCTGACTCGATATCTATCAACAGAGGCACTATAGGATGCGCATACGGTGTCATGGATAACTCAAGTCGTCCCTCTTCCGCCAGCGTTCGATATCGTTGAACAACCTGACAGACCAGATCTCGAATCACGCATAACAGGGTTGTTCGATCATTATAGGAAAAATGGCGAGCTTTTTTCATTAGACTGATGATTCGCTCATCAGACAGACGAACCGTTTCCGCCATCCAGGCCAGGTGATACCAGACCATAAGATCGACAAAAAACTGTTTAGAATAATATGAAAGTGTTTCAGGTGAATTAAGCGCCGCCTCTGCCACTTCATAAAGTTCTTTAAAAACCTCGAAGCGATCAACTAAGCGAGCTTTATTTGCACGCAGGCATACGGTGATAATGTATTTCTTTTCTTCATCATCTAACGCTAACTCATCGCTGGCCAGACGAGCCATCAGCGGATCACGTAACTTTGTTCCTTTCTCAAAATAGGAATTTAGTTGCTTCGCATAGTCATCAATTTGTTCAAGCAAAATCGGTGCGAAGTTAACGACCGCTTTAGCATCAGGGTTATTTTCGATATGCGCCACCATATCAACATAATCCTTGGTGGTATGTAAATATGTCCATGGCAGATAATATTCGCCACTATGTAAATCCCGATATTCGGGTTGATGCATGTGCCAATACAGAACGACATTGACAGCAACATTACCTGACATGGTGAACGACCTGTCCCAACATATCTGCGGTAACTAAAACAATTCCTTTTGGGGATACGTAGTATTTTTTCTCGTCCTCTTCATTGTTGAGCCCAATTTCAGTCCCGTCAGGGATTTCACAACCCTTATCAATGATGGCATGGTATATTTTACAGTTTTTACCAATCGATACATCTGGCAAAATCACAGAAGAGTCTATTTTACTACAGTCGTCTACTGTAACGTTTGAAAACAATAATGAATGCCTTACATGTGCGCCAGAAATAATACAACCACCCGAAACCATAGAATCGACGGCCATGCCTCTTCGATTTTCATCATCAAATATAAATTTAGCTGGAGGTAATTGCTCCTGGCTGGTCCAGATAGGCCATTCATCATCATACAAATTCAATTCAGGCGTTACCCCGATCAACTCTAGGTTGGCTGCCCAGAACGAATCCACAGTACCGACATCACGCCAGTATTTCTGAATACCACTTTCTGAATCAGTAAACGGATAAGCAAAGACACGATATTTTTTAATCGCATGAGGAATAATGTCTTTACCAAAGTCATGACTTGAGTTGGGTGAATCCGCATCTCGAATCAGTAACTCAAACAACAGGTCTGTATTGAAGATATATATCCCCATTGAGCACAACGCCTCATCCGTCTTACCCGGGATTGGCGTTGGCTTAGCTGGTTTTTCCTGAAAGCTACGAATACGATTTTCTTCATCAACGCCCAACACACCAAGCGCCGTAGCATCCTCAAGGGGTACCTCAATGCAACCAACCGAAACATCTGCCTGAGACTCCACATGTTTGGCCAACATCGCACCATAGTCCATCTTATAAATATGATCGCCAGCAAGGATCAGCACATGGTCTGGACTATGCGAACGAATAATATCCAGGTTCTGATAGATAGAGTCAGCAGTACCGGCATACCATGATGCCTCAATGCGCTGTTGTGCAGGCAACAGTTCGACAAACTCGCCAAACTCACCGGTTAAATGTCCCCAGCCACGCTGAATATGTAGTATCAACGAGTGCGCCTTGTACTGAGTCAATACGCCAATACGGCGAATTCCCGAATTAATACAATTCGATAAAGGAAAATCAATAATTCTGAACTTGCCGCCAAACGGTACCGCAGGTTTTGCCCGCCACATGGTTAAATGCTTAAGCCGCTCACCACGACCACCGGCCATGATTAACGCGAGGGTATTCCTGGTTAAATTACTTACAAAACGTGGTGATTTTTTCGCTCTCATGATCCTTTCTCTGTCAAGCAAAATTGGCGAATTTTAATTACGTGAAAAAATATAATGACTGTGTGTTACACCCAGATTACTCAAGGAGTTATTGCAATTATTAAGCCATTAGAAAACTAACGAAATATCTAACATAAATGCACAAATAAGTTGGTTTGATGTTTTGTTATTGTGCACGAAATCATTTGTTTAACAAACTCTTGCCTTATTTAGGTGCATAAATGGGACTCAGACATAACAACTAAGTTAGCATTCATTTATAGTAGACACTACTGACAGCAATGTAATGCACTGAATTAGACTTTAATGATTTTTTTTGTGCACAATTATTGCTTATCTAAATGAGACACTTATAGTACGAGTAGGTGTACTACCCGAAACAGGTAACAAGTTGAGCATGACATCCAAACAAATTCTGAACCTCGTGAAAGACGACATGACCCGGGTCATGAATGCCTGTCACCATGAGCCATTTAAAATTCTGGGTAACAAAACTCAGTTTAAAGATGACTTTTTACTCTTTTATGCACCAAATACAAAAGAAATAAGTCTCACGGCTGATAAGATCCTGGCCAGACGAATTGATGAAACAGATTTTTTTGTTTGCACCGAACAGCTCGAAAGTCTGGATGATCACTATCTGCTTAACAAGACAGATGACCATGGCTCAGTCACCAGCTACTATGATCCATATACATTTGAACCTCAAATCAGTGATTATGACCTCCACCTTTTCTCTGAGGGCAAACATCTAAATGTCTACCAGGTTCTGGGGGCTCATGAGAAAACCATCGACGGTATTAATGGAGTTCTGTTCGCGACCTGGGCACCGAATGCTTCTCGATTGAGTGTCATTGGTGAATTTAACCAATGGGATGGGCGATCTCATCCAATGCGTTCACGTGGCGACTGCGGCGTCTGGGAGTTATTTATTCCTGGCTTGTACCATGGTGAACTTTATAAATTCGAAATCTTAAATCGGGATACCGGCCAGTTACTCAAAAAAACCGACCCTTATGGTCAACAGTTTGAACGACGACCTCAGACGGCTTCGATTGTCCATCGAGATCAATACCAATGGCAG
>CAMYMO010000468.1 GCA_947259425.1 uncultured Ectothiorhodospiraceae bacterium
TGGCAGCAAAACCATTATCGGTGAACTTGATCAGGATAAACTTAATGTTGATGGCGGTGGTGTTAGTCTCGGACACCCGGTTGGGGCAAGTGGTGCACGCATAGTTTTACACCTGCTAGATGTATTAAAAAGAAATAATGCTCATCGCGGTATCGCCAGTCTTTGTATCGGTGGTGGCCAGGGTGGCGCGATGTTAGTAGAACGAGTGTAAGGAATAAGCATGTCTGAAAACTACAAACACTGGCAAGTTAATCGCGATAACAATGATATCGCCTGGTTACATATTGATAAAGCGGATTCAACTACAAATGTTTTGTCTGCCGAACTATTAAATGAATTTGAAATAATACTGGATGATTTAACAACCACACCGCCAAGGGGAGTTGCAATATTATCCAATAAAGACTCTGGTTTCGTGGCTGGCGCAGACGTAAACGAATTCACCCAATTTGAAAATGAGGATGAAGCATTAACCGCTATTCGACGCGGCCATACCATCTTTAATAAACTCGAACAGCTACCCTGCCCAACCGTCGCTCTGATTCATGGCTTTTGTCTGGGGGGCGGCATGGAACTGGCCCTGGCCTGTAAGTATCGAGTCGCGGATGATGATCCTAAGACCAAATTAGGATTACCAGAAGTTAAACTGGGTATTCATCCTGGTTTTGGTGGAACTGTCCGATCTATCCGAGCAATGGGTGCACCTGCGGCTATGAATTTTATGCTGTCGGGACGTAATATGAGTGCTCGCATTGCTAAACGCCAGCGACTAATCCATTATGCTACGCCAAAACGTCATTTCATCAATGCAGCAATCAGCATTATCAATAATCCTCAAAAAATTAAATTGCAACCACTACCGTTATGGATCAGATTAGCTTCTTATAAACACTTTCGACCTTTCGTCGCCAAGATGATAACAAAGAAAGTCGCGGCAAAAGCACCTCGTGCACATTATCCTGCACCCTATGCCCTGCTTGAACTTTGGGTTCACCATTACGATGATAGAAAAGAAATGCTTGATCAAGAAGCCCAATCCGTTGCCAAGTTGATCATTGGACGAACCGCACAAAACCTGATCCGTGTTTTTACCTTACAGGATGAATTAAAGGCACTTGGGCGCTACGATGATTATCAGCCTAAGCATGTTCATGTTATCGGCGGTGGTGTCATGGGAGGTGATATTGCAGCCTGGTGTGCATTCCGTGGTTTCACGGTCACCATTCAGGATCAAAAGAAAGCGGCCCTGGCAAATGTATCCAAGCGAGCTTATCGCCTTTATAAAAAACGACTTAAAATAAAACGATTAATTACCTCGGCAATGGATAGACTGATCCCTGATCCAAAAGGTAACGGTTTAAAACGTGCAGATATCGTCATTGAGGCCATATTCGAAGATGCCAAAGTAAAACAGGATTTATTCAAGTCGATTGAACCCATCATTAAACCAGATGCCATCCTGGCCACGAATACTTCTAGTATTCCATTAGATGAAATCAATATTGCGCTTAAGCAACCATCCAGATTGGTTGGCCTGCATTTTTTCAACCCTGTTGCGATGATGCCGCTGGTTGAAATCGTCAAGAGCCCAACAACTGATGAAGACGTATCAAAAAAAGCCGCAGCCTTTACCAAACAGCTCAGTAAACTACCCTTACCCGTCACCAGCACGCCAGGCTTTCTGGTAAACCGAGTATTAATGCCCTATCTTATGGAGGCAATGGTCTTGGCAAATGAAGGAGTACCGTTAACGGTTATTGATAAAGCGGCAACCGATTATGGTATGCCGATGGGTCCAATAGAGTTAGCCGATACAGTTGGTTTGGATATTTGCCTACATGTGGCCGAAAACCTGTCGAAAAATATGTCCATTGAAGTCCCTGAAAAGTTGAAATACATGGTCGAAAAAGGTTTGCTGGGTAAAAAATCCGGACAAGGTTTTTACCTCTTCAATAAAGGAAAACCGGTTAAAGAAAAACCAGGTAAAGAGTATAGTCCACCGAATGATCTGCAGGACCGATTAGTTTTGCGTTTATTAAATGAAGCGGTAGCCTGTTTACGTGACAACGTGGTTGAAACTGAACGCCAAGCCGATGCAGGTATTATTTTTGGTACTGGATTTGCTCCCTTCAGAGGGGGACCGTTTAATTATATTAATTATCGTGGACAAGAACAGCTAACCAAGATGCTAGAGAAATTACAATCGCGTCATGGTCCGCGTTTTAGCGCTGATGAAGGTTGGTTAAAAACTGGGAATTAAAAGAGCTAGTTATGTCAAAAGAAATTAGTAGAATTAATATTTCAGAAATTGATAATTTATATCATTTGTTTTGCACGCGAGTGCGCCACAACCCTGATAAAATAGCCTACCAGTACTGTGAGGGAGATTCACCTGAGCGAAAATCCCTTAGCTGGTCGGAAATGGCGAATCATGTTGCTATATGGCAAGACGCATTTAAGTCAGAGCAATTAAACCCAGGCGATCGCGTTGCGTTAATGGTAAACAATTGTCCGCAATGGGTTATGTTTGAACAAGCCGCAATGGGACTCGGCCTAATTGTCGTACCGATGTATACCAATGATCGCGCTGAAAATGTGGCGTACATGATCGATGACGCGCAAATTCAATTACTCTTCATCGAATCAAACGAACAATGGCAAGAACTAAAAGGCGCATTTGTTGATCGTGAAACTTTGAAACGCGTCATTATTAAAGAAAAACCCACCGAAACCTCTACACTGCTCAAACACACCAGTGAGTGGCTACCCGATGGCTCAATGCGTTACCCCTTGGCAGAACTCAGCGTGCATAAAAGTAGCCTAGCAACTATTGTATATACATCGGGGACCACCGGTAAACCCAAAGGCGTGATGTTGAGTCATCTTAATATTCTCTGGAATGCTGATAGCGCGCTCGACCATGTTGAGGTTTATGAATCGGATACCTTTTTGTCATTCCTGCCACTCTCTCATATGTTTGAACGTACTGTCGGTCACTATTTGCCGATACTCAGTAACAGTACAATCTATTATGCTCGTTCGATCGAACTCCTGGCTGAAGATTTACTCAGCACGCATCCGACTATTTTAGTAACCGTGCCACGCATATTCGAACGGGTTTACAATAAGATCCAGGCGCAACTCAAAACCAAATCCCCCATTGCCCGTTTCTTATTTAATTCGGCTGTTTCCACAGGCTGGCGTCGCTTCTTATGGCAACAGGGACGAAGTGCATGGCATCCTTCTATTCTGGCCAGGCCTATCTTATACTTTTTAGTCGGTAGAAAGATCATGGCTAAACTCGGTGGTAATATGCGAGTAGCCGTGAGTGGTGGCGCACCGCTAGCCACCGATATCGCGAAAACATTTATTGGACTGGGCTTACCCATTACGCAAGGGTATGGTTTGACCGAAAGCAGCCCAATCATTAGCGCCAATAAACTGGATGATAACTACCCGGACAGTGTCGGTAGCCCACTTCGTGATGTAAACATTAAATTGGGTGATAATGATGAATTATTAATTCGTTCACCCGGCGTTATGCTCGGCTATTGGAATAATGAGCAAGCCACTAAAGATGCAATTAATGAGGATGGCTGGCTGCATACTGGTGACATAGCAAAAATAGAACATAACCATATTTATATCACAGGCCGAATAAAAGAAATTCTAGTGCTATCCAACGGCGAAAAAGTTCCCCCCGCCGATATTGAAATGGCCATTTCAAACGATCCATTATTTGATCAAATCATGGTTTTAGGTGAACAAAAACCCTATTTAGCGGCCATAATTGTGCTTAATCCAGATGAATGGACAAAACTGGCCATTGAACTCAATATTAGTCCTGATAGATCACAGCTTAATGACACTAATGTGATCAATGTTATAACTGAACGAATCAAAGCACAAATGCATGATTTTCCAGGTTACGCAAAAATCTATAAAATCTATAATACATTAGACGCCTGGACCGTCGAAAATGGTTTAATCACGCCGACGCTAAAACTAAAACGCAACGAAATCATGAATGTTTACCAGGACACCATTGATAATTTATACGAAGGCCATTGAAGTAATATGACTGATTCCGAGACATCGTTACCGTCCGATAAACCACCTGAAATACGCGTATTAGCAATGCCCTCGGATACGAATGCTGCCGGAGATATATTTGGCGGCTGGCTTATGTCCCAAGTTGATATTGCTGGGAGCATCATTGCTTACCGTCACGCAGGCGGGCGTGTTGTCACCGTTGCGGTGAATAATTTCGAATTCATAAAACCCGTCTTTGTCGGTGATCTGGTTAGCATCTTTGCCGAGCTAACGGAAGTTGGCAACACATCAATCACTATAAATATAAAGGCCTAT
Source organism: uncultured Ectothiorhodospiraceae bacterium (assembly GCA_947259425.1). GTDB lineage: Bacteria > Pseudomonadota > Gammaproteobacteria > UBA6429 > Thiohalophilaceae > SZUA-24. The sequence continues at coordinate 4,369 of CAMYMO010000468.1, forward strand.
GCGGAAAGAAATCGCGGCGACAATGAATGTCATCTTGTCGCACGAGCAAAATTAACCTATGTTGCTATTGATGAGAACCGAAAACCCAGGACTATAAATTCTGCTCGATAGACGGTGACCGAATATATTAGTTTAGTATTTGTAATGACAAAATAAACTTAAGTCTAAAATCTGTCTTCCGATATATACCACGATATCAGCAAAAGAAATCGTTATGGGACAAGCACAGAAAAAATCGACGACTATATCCCGTCCAAGACCTGAACAGTTGGTCAATTTTATCCCATTAAAAACTTTAGATGCAGAACGATTATTCGACTTATCGCAACACGCTAGAATGCTCACCTTGCCAAAAAAATCTCGTATCTTCCATCATGGCGATGTTGATAGTCATGTTATCTATCTCTATAAAGGTTCCATTACCCTTAAAAACGCGAATGAAGAGCTCGTGATCAAGGCGGGCGAAAAAGATTCATCTATGTCACTGGATCCACACCAACCAAGATCTTTTAATGCAACCACCAATTCAGAAGTAACATTAATCTATGTTGAACGTAATTTATTAGATATATTGCTTACCAGGGATCCCTATGCAGGTTACCAGGTAAATGAAATCGACGAACAAACAGCTTATTACGACCAAAGTGACTGGATGTTGACTCTGTTAAAATCGTCGATCTTCCAGAAAATACCTCCCATCAAAATTCAGGTCATGTTTCAAAAAGTACAAACCATAGCAAAAAATAAAGATGATATAATATTCGATCAAGGTGACAACGGCGATTACTTCTATCTAATCAAATCAGGACGTTGCCAGGTAATTCGTGATACGGGTTATGAAAAGGAAAAAAAAGTAGAGCTTGATGCTGGTAGCAGTTTTGGCGAGGAGGCCCTACTCAGCAATTCACCACGTAACGCAACGGTGAAAATGTTAACAGACGGAGTTTTATTGCGACTAGGAAAAGAAGACTTTGATGATTTATTTATTGAGCCGATTATTGAGTCACTTGATTTTGCGCAAGCTGAAGCATTAAATGCCCACGGAGCCCAATGGATTGATGTGCGCCAGGCAGAAGAGTATAACACCAACTTCATCCCTGAGAGTATCAATATCCCTCTCAACCGTATTAGAGAGTCACTGAACGAAATCCAGAATGACGAACCCTGCATTGTCTACTGTGATACTGGACGACGAAGTGCGTGTGCCGCCTACTTGTTAAATGCGTACGGCTATGAGGCCTATGTATTAGATGGTGGTATACAAAAATTAAATGAACTTTTGATTTGATTTAATGGTTATTTTAGGGTGTTGCGAACTTAAATAAGTCAAAGAAGTTTTCTGCGGTTTTTTCCGCAATTTCCTCTGTCTGCACATTTCGTAACTCAGCAATATGTTCTGCTACGTGTTTCACATAAGCCGGCTGATTAGATTTTCCACGATAAGGTACCGGGGCCAGATACGGTGAGTCAGTTTCCACCAGCATTCTATCTATTGGAAGTTTTTTTGCGACCATTTTCAGATCCTGGGCATTTTTAAAGGTAACGATTCCAGAAAATGAAATATGGAAGTTTAAATCCAATGCGCGTTTAGCCGTTTCCCAATCTTCCACAAAACAATGCATCACCCCGCCTACTTCACCTGCATTTTCTTCTTTCATGACACTTAACGTATCTTCTGTTGCATCACGCATATGAATGATAAGGGGTTTATTGCACTGTTTAGCCGCAGCAATATGATTTCGAAATCGATCTCGCTGCCATTCAAGATCGCCTTCACTGTGAAAATAATCAAGTCCGGTTTCACCAATGGCGACAATTTTTTTATGTTCGGCAAGTTTAACCAGTTCATCCGCTGATGGATCATGCCCATCTGATTCGTTTGGGTGAACACCTACCGAGGCATATATATTATTATATTTTTCAGCGG
>CAMYMO010000469.1 GCA_947259425.1 uncultured Ectothiorhodospiraceae bacterium
TAAATATGTGAAGACCTTTGCAGAACAGGATGCAAACGAACGTAACTATGCTTATATACAAGTGAACGAATCCGGGTTTTGCCCTTTTTTAAACCAGCATGGCCTATGTCATATTCATGCCGAATTTGGCGTCGAACCATTAAGCAATATTTGTATGTTTTTTCCCAGAGTATTTTCAACAACAAATGAATTACCTGAAATGACCGGGGCCTTATCATGTCCAGAAGTGGTGCGACAGTGTCTTTTCTCTGCGCCAGGTGATCATGAGTTAACTAAGATATCGACTTCGATATTACCTCGGCTTGATTTTCCGCTTGCACATAGTCTGGAAAAAAGTGGTAATTTTTATCACCAAAAATTCCCTGATGTAAATGCACAGCTTATCGCTATGATCAATGATGAGGAGTATGCCTTTGAAACCCGGATGTACTTTCTGGCTAACTTCACATATCGTCTTGCCCCTCATTTTCACCAGTCATGCGAAGATAAACAGAAATTAGTTGCTGAAGAAATAAATAGAATTAATAAAGCTGAGGTAAAAAAACAACTCGACGAGTATTTTTTTCAATTTAACACCACTGAGCCGGTTGCGATGATCATTGTCCAGTCAATTTTACAATTGCGTATTCAATATGAAGGTAGCGATAAGCTTAGCAAGTTAGCCGGACAAATATTTGAAAACTATAAAGTCGATTTACAACGCTCAGAAGATTTTGATGTGTTTGCTGACAATGTTCCTCCCGATGTTCTGTGGCAAAGATTTCAAACACATTGGGAGTTACTTAATTCCAACTATGGTGCTCAACTTGAGGTTTACTTTACTCGTTATGTGACCAACTGTTTGCAGCGTGAGTGGTTTATCGGTATGCCCGATCCATTCGTTTACATTCATATGCTGAGCATTCGGATCGCTATCTTACGTTTTTTATTAACCAGTCATCCAAAGATGATTAGTTTGCTCAGCGAAGAAAAACCTGAACAAACAACTGATGAGCTTAGGGAGGAGTTTGAGCAACTGGTGGTTGAGGTAATCTATTTGTTTGCACGCAGTATTGATCATAATCATAATTTCTTGCAGGTTGTATTTCATGCCATGCTAGAACAGCAAATGATGAGTTTTGATTATTCATTACCACTTATAAAATTTTAGTCCGCTGGTTTCTAATCTTCTAATTCGATATAAATTGTGTCATCGTTGATTTCAACAGGGTAGGTTGAGATCGGAACCGTAGCCGGTTCTTCCATCGGCTTTCCGCTGCGCAGACAAAAACGACTGCCATGCAAAGGACATTCGATGTGGTCTTTGCGCAGTGCACCTTTCCATAGTTCGGCATCTTCGTGCGAACACATTTCATCAAAAGCAAAGTACTCATCATCAATTCGCGCAAGAATAATACGCCGTTGATTCACATCAAAACACGACATTTGGCCAGGTTTTAATGCATCTTTGCTGGCAATGGGAAACGTTTTGGATGTTGGATTTTTATCGTCGGCAGTCATTAAAATTCCTTAATAAACAATATATTGTTGTCATAATCAGCTGTAATTTGGGATAGCTTCTGTCTAAATTGGTTTGTGTATTAGCATTCTAACATATAGACTAGCCAGCTGTAGTTTATGGGGTATTTTTATGCTGAGCGAGACGTACAAGACCATGAGTCATGATGAATGTGCAGAACTGGCGCGTTCGATTATGGCGATTTTAGATGGTTGGGGACTGAATGCTAAACAATTAGCAAGCCTGCTCGCATTACCAAAAGGTACCCCAACACGCGCCTTGCGCCGCTATCGAGAAGATACGCCGTTTCCAAATGATTCGAAACTTTATGAACGAGTCGAGCATATCATCGGTATCTCTGACGCTTTACGTACCAGTTATCCGCATAATCCACCGATGGCGGCCTTATGGATGAAACAGGCGAATAAACGTTTCGAGGGTGCATCGCCTCTGCAAAAAATTGTTACTGAAGGTCTTGCTGGTTTAGTTTCAGTCCGTAGTCATGTTGATTGCGCCTATGACTGGAAAGTCAATCCATAAATTTTCTCAAGAAGTAAATCGCAAAGCATGTGGACGGTAACGAACTGCAAGGAGTATGACGTGATCGACGTAGTCCCTCAAAGCAGCGCAAAGCGAAGGATCTTGAATTGTTATCGCCGGCTTCGTTTACGACCTTGATATTGAACGATCTGCCGGGCTATTTCATCGTAGGGGAGTTCATCTAAGCTACCAAATTTAGTTTTGGCCTGTTCAATGAGTCCGAAAATGTTTTCGATTGCTTTGTTTTTCGGATCAGCCGCGCAGACAATATTGCTTAAACCTATTAAGCCGCCTGTTTGTACCTTAACCTCTTTTGCATGTGGCAACGGTCCTTCGATTTTTGTCAGCTTTAGCGCAAATATGGCCTTGCTGCGTAACTGGCTTAACAATAATTCGCATTGCGCATTCGCCGGGTTATTGGAGCAAGCGACACCTTCACGATCAGCCAGGCAAAACCGATGGGCATGTTCACACATGGTTTGTCGGGACAATATACTCTTTTCAAACTTACAGCGAAGTTGGTTAAACTCATGGTAGGTTTCTCGGTATTCACCTTCTTCCATTATTTAACCTGTCTTATTTTTCCCATTCACGGACAATGGGTTTTTCTCTGGTTTCGAGAATCTGCTCTTCAGCAAGCAATTGGTTATCGGCGAAAATCATTTTAATTTCAGACTGGTCTCCTTCGGCTTGTTCGACGCGCATTGATTTAACCAATGTCTTGGCTTCTTTATAAGCTTCACACTCTTTGATGAGCTCAAGGTTTTTAACAATCGCGGTAGGCCCTTGATTGATACGAAAAATAAAGTATGGCATATTGATGTTTCCTGTCTTTTGGCTGCATAAGTCATTATAACCAAAACTGGCAAAATCTAGAACTAACAAACCAATGAAAACAAAAAAACATTTACTTGCCGTCGTCGAGCTGGGCGGTTACCCGGATTTTACCTCGATCTATGAATCGATGGGTTTCGACGTGACCATGGAAAATTCAGTACGTAATGCGAACCGTACACTTAAAAAACTCAAGCCCGAAGTAGTGGTGGCTGAATTTAATTTCCAATCGGATTTTCGTGATCGAACCAGTAATTTGGAATCGTTATTATCAACCATGCAATGGCTCGATAAATGTGAAATTGTGGTATTTTTCGAAAAAGAATATGAACATCAACTTGAGAAGCTAAAGACGCAATACCACCTGCATTCAACTTTGGCTTTTCCGATTGAAGAAGAATCCTTGCGTCAGGCTTTACAGCAACTCAGCCCGACTGAATGAGTTCCAGTCCATCTTCCGCGACCTCACGTACTTCATGGTGCTCATCGGTCAAACATGACTTTAACAGTTTCTCACTTTTGTTCGAGGGGATCATGCCAAGATAGTGACAGGCATCGGCGCGAACTCGATGGTCTTCGTTAGCCAGGAATGCCTTGAGCGTGGGTAAGATGGTTAACAGAATATTATCACCAGAAAAACTCTCGATGATGGCGCCCAGTCCTATCCGTGCCTGGATGGGGCTATTTGCATCAGCCAAAATATCCAGTGCGATCTCCAGCCATTCGGGATGTTCACGAATCAGGTTTTCGATTTTTTTGAGGTGTCCCATCTCTAAGGATTCGGTTATATAACGTAGGATACCCTCGGCTGTATTTGAGTGCGTCACCCAGTATTCAATTTCGGCTGCAGAGTGCGAGCCAAAAAATTCCAGATCATTTATTTTAAACCAGGGTACGGAACGAACATTAAATTTCTCAGCGAGTGATGGGTTTGTCGTGAGATCATACTTCTCAAATTTATTGAGTAGACCCTGTTCATCAAGGTTGCTAAAAATTTTGCTGATACTCGGACAATATGCGCAATGTGGGGAGGTAAACAGAGTGACCTGGCTACTCGGGTCGGTGGATTTAGTCATCGGTAATAAACGCTAAGGCTAAACCGTCGTTATCAACACGGACGACCCGCGCTTTGACCAGGGGGGCCTCACCTTCACCCATGCTGTTTTTAATTCTGATATGGACGATCGTTCCTTCGGGTGGGAGATTGCTATCGCCTTTTTCAAGATATACACCGCTATTGCTCAAGTCGCGTGTCTGTAATGAGCTTTCTTTTTTATCGTCTGCGACAAGTTCAACATCTAATTGAATCGGCAGACGACTTTCTCTTCGTTTATTATCCATGGTTAGCTAGATTAGGCTTCAATATCCGGGATGAGTTTACTTTCGAGTTTGAGGACCATATCTTTGAGACCGAGTTTCCTTTTCTTCAAGCGCCGTAATTGTAATTGATCGACTAAAGGATCGATGGCTAAACGGTGAATGATGTCATCCAAATCCCGATGCTCAACCCGTAATTCCTCTAGCCGTTCTTTAATAGCTTCAACATCGGTTTCATCTATGTCATCCATACCGTATAACTGACCTGTAAATTATCGTGACAGAAGTTAACATATTGTCCATTGGCTCGCTATATCAACGGCGGGTTACGTTCGTTATGTATCTAATTAGTAAAGATAGTTGACGAGTTGATTAGCCGCAATAGAATTGGCCCTATCGAATTTTTGCGCCAGGTCACAGAAGAGAAATTCATGAATAGTTTTTATCCGATTGGATGATTTGAGACGGTTCTATTTCGGCAGTAGTTTCGCCAGTGCGGCATTGATCTGTTGCAGGGTTGCATGATCACCGCCACGATCGGGATGATGTCGCATCACGAGTTCACGGTAGCGTTGGCGTATTGCCGCGTCATCGATCGGATCATTGAGTTCTAAAAGCGCTAATGCATCAGCCCGTGAGTCATGTCGTGCCAGCGCCATCCAGAATTTTCCTAATAAATCATCAACTTGTGTCGAGTCGGTGGTTTCCAGATTGGTGATATCCCGGTAATACTCGCGCACCGCATCGGCCTGGCTGAGTTTGCTGGCGCCGCTGCGGTAAGGCCAGAGTCGGATTTCGAGTGCGGATATCTGTAAAATCCCGGTTTTTGCCTGGTAGTAGTCCGCCTGCAGCTGATACAGGCAGTGAAACAGCAGGAAATGGCGTTGGAATAGGATCAACGAATCCGGGCTGGAGGTGGAAAAATAGCTCAAATTTTGTCCTAGCGCCTGTAGGAACTCATATTCGCTTATGCCGTTGGGATGATTCCCCAATACCTGCTGGATGGGCTCTAACAAGGTCTCAGGGGCAGGATATTGGATGCTCATTGGCCCTTTCCGTCATTGAACCATTGAGCCATTGAACTATTGAACATGGCTAATTGTTCAGGCGGCGTTAGTCTGCCGAATATGGGGGTTATTCGTCGCTATCCGATTTGCGCGTCAGCTGATCGATGGAGACCACCACATTTTTCGGTGCATTGGACTCACCTGCAAAGGTGGGACGCATGTTTTGGTCCTGTCCATTGGCGAGGTTGATTTCACTCTCGCGGGCGCTGATCAGGGCCAGACAATCACGAATCCCCAGGATGGTAGTTTCCGATAAAGGGTGGCGTAGACCGGGTTTAACGTGGGTATCGCGAGCCACATCGGTTAAAACACGTTTGACCATTTGTAAGATTTCTTGTTCTTTACTGGTGTCTTGCTCTGACATAATAGATTCCCGGCTGGTTATTTAGCGCCCGCATTATACCTGAGCGCTTTTAGGCATGCTAAAATTTTGTGTGTTAAATCAGCCTGGAATGAGATGACGGAAGCCTATCGACAACTTGTATTATGTCCACATGATCCGCAATGGATCTCGAAAGCCCCGGAAATGGAAGCCGCCAACAACATCGAGCTGGTGTTGCGTCAAGTTGGCTTGATCGGTGAACGAGTTGATGCGACTGAAACGGGCCGCTTTTTAATCGGAGATCAATTTTTACAACATATCAATTTTATGGGGTGTGCCCCGGCGGTTGAGTTTATGCCAAATGAATCGAGTCAAGACGCACAGTCAAACAGTCAAGTTGACTGGCAGCAGTTTAGCTTTGTGCATATTCCGCCTGCGTTGAGTGAGCCAACCTGGTATGCCGATTTAAGCATGGCTAAGCCGCAGTGCCCCGCATGTAACAAGCGTTCGTCGCTGCTTGTCGAGCAGGCATCAAACTACTTTGATGAGCATAAAAGTTTATATTGTTGTCCGCACTGCCAACAAAAGACCAAGGTGTGCGATATAAACTGGCGTGAGTTTGGCGGCTGTGCTCGAACCATGATCAGTATTGTTAATGTTTATCCGAAAGAGGCCAT
>CAMYMO010000470.1 GCA_947259425.1 uncultured Ectothiorhodospiraceae bacterium
TGATCTTCACCGTTTACCATTACCTGAACCCTTCTGAAGATTCCCCAGGAGGCATGAAAATTCGAATTACATCGGGTGATATAGAACGATTTAAACAAATTTTTAAAAAACAATGGCAGCGCTTACCTAATAAACAGGAAATGCAGGGCCTGATTCAGGCTCATTTAAAAGAAGAGATTTTATACCGTGAGGCCCTCGCGATCGGCCTTGAAAAAGACGACACCATCGTGCGCAGACGGTTGGCGCAAAAAATGGACTTTTTAATTACGGATATTACCGTACCAAGCGAGGTCGATGATAAGACCTTAATGACGTTTTACCAGAAAGATCTCGAGCGATACAGCCGTGCTGCAAAATTAAGTTTTCGCCATATTTATTTTAATCCTGATTTACGCGAAGAAAGAACCGAGGCTGAGGCATCAGCCTTGTTGCAGACCTTACGCGCAACTAAAGCGGGAATGGACATTGATGACCAATACGGTGATCGTTTTATGTTGGGGACACGATACCAGCAAGTTTCACTTGATGATGTTAAACGTGAATATGGGCAAAAATTTAGCAAACAACTTGAGACACTGAAGACGGGTAGTTGGCAGGGACCCATTCAGTCTGGGTTTGGATTGCATCTAGTTTATATAAAAAAACGCCAATCCGAAAGTGTTTACCCCTTGGCGGAAATTCGTGAGAGAGTAAAAAATGATTATCTATTTGAACTGCGCCAATCTCGCAATGAACAGGTTTTAGAAAAGTTAAAAGCCCGCTATGATATTGTGATAGAAGAATCCTAGCATTTAGAGATCAATCTCTTCGTACAGGATGATAAGAGATGGATAACCAAAATAACTAACGTACCTGCTGTTATTCTGAGTAAACGGAGTCAGCGAAGAATATTTAAACGATAAATACATGATATTGGTATAAATGAAAAATTATATAAACTCATTGTTTCTTATTTTAATTTGTTTCATGCAATATGGCTTTGTTCATGCTCACGAATCTCGCCCAGCCTATCTTGAGATAAATGAGTCTGCAGCGAGTGTATTTGACATTACATGGCGACGACCAGCACGAGGTGAGATGGTCTTGTCTATGCAACCGATATTTCCAAAACATTGTGCAGTACAAGGAAAAGTCGCGAATTATTTTACATCAGGGGCGCATGTTTCCCGCTGGACGTTAAGCTGCCATAGTGACGAAACTCAGTCAGGCCTGGTCGGCCATACTATATTTATCGAAGGTCTTACCCAAACCATTACCGATGTATTAATCCGGATACAGTTTCTAGATGGCGTCACGACGACAAATATCGTCAAACCCAATCATGCCGAATTGACCGTGGAGGGCTCGCCTAGCAGCTGGCAGGTCATTACTGATTATTTCGTACTGGGTGTTGAGCATATTCTGGGTGGAATAGATCATTTGTTGTTTGTTTTGTGTTTATTGTTAATTGTAAAGGGTCGGTGGTTACTGGTAAAAACGATTACAGCTTTTACCATTGCGCACAGCATTACACTGGCCCTGGCAACACTGGGTGTCGTTAATATCCCGCAAGCCCCAGTGGAGGCGGTGATTGCCTTATCAATTTTATTCCTGGCCGTTGAGCTGGTTAAGCAACAGCAGGGTAAAAGTGATTTGGCCATGCGTTCGCCCTGGATCGTCGCCTTTATTTTCGGTCTATTACATGGTTTCGGCTTTGCCGGTGCCCTGTCTGAGGTGGGTCTACCACAGGCGGATATACCTTTGGCGTTATTAATGTTTAATGTCGGAGTGGAGATAGGTCAGTTGCTGTTTATCGCCGTTGTGCTGATTGCCATTCTAATTTGGCAACAGTTTGTCAAAATACGCTTGGGCTGGTTACCCAGAACCGTGGCGTATGCGATTGGTGGCTTGTCCACTTTTTGGGTCTTTTCACGAATAGCGTTATTCTAGAGCGATTATATGTATAAGAAAGCCATATTAGTTTCGGGCATAATCGTCGCAGTTGGTTTAATTTACATTTTATCGTCAAAGCCTAATCAGAATCCAGAGTCGTCCCGCAAAACCAGCGAATCAATATCAGTTGATGTCGCAAAACAAGTAAGCACAACCCCAACCTATATCGGTAGCAGTCGTTGTGTTAAATGCCATGCCGCAGAAAGTAAGGCATGGCAAGGCTCCCATCACGAGCTGGCGATGCAGCATGCTAATGAAAATACGGTGTTAGCCGATTTCAATAACACTTCGTTTACTTACCATAATGTCACTTCTCGTTTTTTCATTAAAGATAAAAAATATTATGTTCACACCGATGGCCCGGATGGAAAACTTGCGGATTACGAAATTAAATACACTTTTGGCGTTGAGCCGTTGCAACAATATTTAATCGAGTTACCAGGTGGACATGTCCAGGCCTTGGGCATCGCCTGGGATACTCGTGCCAAACACCAGGGCGGGCAACGCTGGTATCATCTCTACCCTGACCAACAAATTACTCACGAGAATCGTTTGCACTGGACAAAGGCCGATCAAAATTGGAATTTTATGTGTGCCGATTGTCATTCCACTAATTTACAAAAAAACTACGACCTTGAAACGAACACTTATGATACTAGCTGGTCTGAAATAAACGTAAGCTGTGAGGCTTGTCATGGTCCTGCCTCCCATCATCTGGACTGGGCCAATAAAAAATCCACTCGGCAATCGCCGGATCAAGAACACAAAGGTCTGCTGATAAATTTTGATGAGCGTGTTGCTGTGAACTGGCAAATTGATTCTGCAACCGGCAATGCCAAACGAAGTAAAACAAGAAAATCAGCTAAGGAAATTGAGGCATGCGCGCGTTGCCATTCACGACGCAGTCAACTAAATAATGACTACGTGCCGGGCAAAAACTTCATGGATAGCTATCGACCGGCATTGCTGACGGAATTTCTCTATCATCCTGATGGCCAAATCAAGGAAGAGGTCTATGTCTATGGTTCGTTTATCCAGAGTAAAATGTATCACCAGGGTGTGACCTGTAGCGATTGTCATGAGCCCCATAGTTTGAAATTGCGTGCAGAGGCAAACGGTGTTTGCCTGCAATGTCATTCGGCTGAAAAATTCAATCAAACCACACACCATTTCCATAAACAGGACAGTGAAGGTTCACGTTGTGCAGAGTGCCATATGCCACAAACTATCTATATGGGGGTCGATGGGCGACATGATCACAGCATTCGCATTCCCCGTCCGGATCTCTCCATTAAACTTGGTACGCCCAATGCCTGTAATCAGTGTCATCAAGATAAAACAGCAACATGGGCCAATAATAAAGTGGAAAGCTGGTACGGCAAAGATTGGGCACCGGGTTGGCATTTTGGTGAGACGCTGTATGAAGCCAGCACCGGCAGTGCCGACACCAATAGCATGACACTGGGCCAGGACCTGGCCGCCGTTGCCGCATCGTCAAAACTACCGGCTATTGCGCGTGCCACTGCGGCCAATATTTTGCAAACACATCCCGGGCCAACGACCTATGTCATCATAAAACGATTATTGCAGGATAAAGATCCAATGATCCGGCTATCAGCTCTACAGACATTGGATAGCTTGGAACCACAACATCGATTACAACTTGGCTTAGACTTATTAACCGATCCTGTGCGTGCAGTTCGGATTGAGGCGGCGAGGGTACTGTCCGTTGTACCTAATCATGTATTGGATGCTCAACAACAAGCTAGTCTCGAAAAAGCGATTGAAGAATACCGGCAGGCCCAGTTAGCAAATAGTGAGCGGCCAGAATCCCATATTAATCTCGGCTTGCTTGCGATAAGTCTACAGGAATATACCAAAGCCGAAGCATCCTATCAGCAAGCACTTAAACTCGATCCCAATTTTGTCAATGCCTATGTGAATCTTGCTGACTTATATCGTATCCAGCAGTTAGATGATAAGGCTGAACAGGCCCTGCTACAGGGGTTACAAATTTCAGATAAAAATCCAGATCTGCATCACGCCCTGGGTCTGTTTTATGTCCGCAACAGACAAATGGACAAGGCCCTGCATGAATTGAAAACCGCCTGGGACTTACAAAATGACAATGTTCGTTTTGGTTATGTTTATGCCGTGGCCTTAGAAGGTAATGGCAAGACAAAGTCAGCGATTAAGCTACTCAAGCAACTTCATAAAACACATCCGAATCATCAGCAAGTTTTGATTGCGCTGGTGTCCTATTTACAGAAGTCGGGTGATAACAAAACAGCTAGGTCTTATGCCGAAAGGTTGTTAAAACAAAATCCACAATTGGGCAGTGTTGATGAAATATTACAGCGTCTGGCATCACCGTAATGTTACAACACTGACATTCTGTTAGGTAAGATGTGGTTATTTCTGAAAGATCGGCATGTTAGGATTGCGATATTGATCCAAATACTTTTAGTGGTATTGTTACTACTATCAACTGACACGATGCGATGGGACGAAGAATAACAAGGAGTTATCCATGATCATTAACCGTCCTATCTTTACATATCCTCTTTATTTTATAAAAGGAATAATGAAAACTAAGTTGCAAAAGAAAAGAGTTTTGCTCTTGTCTGCGCAGGGGTTGATGGCCACCTTTGCGACCATGCTGCTGGTCGCCTGCACACAGGAGCGCACTGAGTTAACGCCATCCAGGTCACCACAAGTTCATTCACATCCACGCTTGATATTACAAATCACCGTTGATGCCTTGCGTGGTGATTTACCAAACCGTTATAGCAATGTGTTGGGTAAGGGGGGCTTTCGATATCTAATGGACGAGGGGATCCACTACAGCAATGCCCATTATCAACATGCCAATACCGAGACCATAGTGGGTCACGTTTCGCTAGCGACCGGCACCGTCCCCGCCGCCCATGGCATGATCGGAAATGTCTGGTTTGATCGGGAGAAGAGTCGCCTGGTCTATAACATTGAAGATCCCGACTACCATCTGCTTAGCGCCGGTGCCGATGTGAACAGAAAGACTGAGATCGATCCGACCCAGAAAGCGGCCAAGGTGGATGGTCGTTCGCCGAATAATATCCTGACGTCTACCTTTAGTGATGAATTGGCGGTGCATTATGCGGGGCAATCGAAAATCTTTGCTGTTTCAGTAAAAGATCGCGGCGCAGTCTCACTGGCTGGCCATGCCGGCAAGGCCTTCTGGTTTTCCAAGGCCAAGGGTGAGTTCGTAACCAGCAATTATTACTACCAACAATATCCAGAATGGGTCAATGCATGGAATGCACGAAAACCAGCTTTATTATACGCGGGTAAAACCTGGGCATTGACTCATGCGCCAGCCCAGTATCTGTTTGGCGATGCCGATGACCGCGAGTATGAAACCGATCTGGCCGGCTTTGGCCGAACTTTTCCGCATCCCTATGGTAAAGCAGATGATAAATACTTCACGACTAAACTCACCTTAAGTCCTGCGGGTGATGAGTTAACTTCAGATTTTGCCAAGACATTACTCGACAAAGAGCAACTTGGACAGGACAACACTCCGGATTATCTCGCGATTAGTTTTTCATCTACCGATTATGTCGGTCATCTGTTTGGGGCATCCAGTTTGGAGAGTGAAGACAATATCGCACGCCTCGATCGCACCCTGGCGGATCTGTTTGCTTACATTGATCAAAAGGTTGGCTTACAAAATACTTTAATCGTGTTATCCGCCGATCATGGTCAGCCGGAAGTGCCGGGTTATTTGCACGAACTGGGTATCAACAAGGCGCACATATTTGATCCCCAGTCTTTGGACAAGACACCAGCCATCGCGGCGTTGAAGAAAAAGTTTGGTATGGGCGAAGCATTGATAGAGGCTTACTTTCATCCTTATCTCTATCTTAATCATGATCTGATACGCGAAAAGAAGCTGGACCCGCTAGAAGTGGAACAGGCGATTGCCGAGCAGCTATTAAAGTTCAAGGGTGTGGCCTATGCAGTGTCCAGTACCGCACTGGGCACCGCCAGTTTGCCCGATACCGTGATGATGCGCTCGATCCTGCGTAACTTCCACCCGAAGCGCTCCGGTGATATCTACCTGGTGTTTGAACCGAATGTTTTCATTAACGACTTTGACGGCATAACCGTCGCGTCAACTCATGGTTCACCATGGCGCTATGATAGCTTCGTGCCGGTGATGTTCGCCGGGGCAGGTATACCGAGACTGAAAGTGGATCGTGCGATTAGCCCTTATGATATCGCACCGACTTTGGCGGCATCGCTAAATGTG
>CAMYMO010000471.1 GCA_947259425.1 uncultured Ectothiorhodospiraceae bacterium
AAACCAAAAATGCTGGTGTTAAATTTTCCCGGCAATCCAACGACCCAGTGTGTCGAGCTTGAATTTTTTGAACGGGTGGTTGAGATTGCACGAGAACATCAAATCTGGGTCGTGCATGATTTAGCCTATGCTGAGATCGTGTTTGATGGTTATAAGGCGCCATCAATATTACAAGTACCCGGAGCGAAAGAGGTTGCGGTTGAGTTTTACAGCTTATCAAAAACGTACAATATGCCCGGGTGGCGAGTGGGTTTTATGGTCGGCAACCCATCGTTAGTCGCCGCGTTAACCCGAATGAAATCCTATTTGGATTACGGCATGTTTACCCCGATCCAGGTAGCCGCCATTGCCGCTTTGGAAGGGCCACAGGATTGTGTGGATGAAATAGTCGAACGATACCGGGTACGCCGCGATGTATTGTGTGAAGGCTTAAGTTCGGTTGGATGGGAAGTCGAAAAACCCAAAGGCACGATGTTTGTCTGGGCACCGATTCCAGAGGCCTATCGTGAGATGGGGTCATTAGAATTTTCCAAGTTACTATTAAAAGAAGCAAAAGTGGCGGTATCACCGGGTATTGGTTTTGGTGATTATGGCGATAGCTATGTGCGCTTTGGCTTAATCGAAAATGAACATCGTACTCGTCAGGCCGTGCGCGGAATCCGAGATATGTTTAAACGCTTAGAAGATAAATAACAAAAGGTATAACAGTGGAACCAGTTCAAGTCGGAGTGTTGGGATTAGGTACGGTCGGTGGCGGTACGGTAAACGTTTTAAAGCGAAATGCGCAAGAGATCGCGCGTCGCGCAGGTCGTGAAATCGAAGTCACTCATGCGGCCGCACGTGATCTAAACAAAAAACGGATATGCGATACCGATGGCATACAAATTACTGTCGATCCGTTTGATATCGTTAGCAATCCCTATATCGACATAGTAATCGAGTTAATCGGTGGCGACACCCTCGCGCGTGAGTTGGTGATGCAGGCGATTGATAATGGTAAGCATGTTGTTACTGCAAACAAGGCGTTAATTGCCAAACACGGTAATGAAATATTTGCCGCCGCGCAAAACAAAGGGGTGATGGTCGCGTTTGAAGCGGCAGTGGCTGGAGGCATTCCAATTATAAAAGCCCTTCGCGAAGGCCTGGCTGCGAATCAAATTCAATGGTTGGCGGGCATCATTAACGGCACCGGTAATTTTATTTTGACCGAGATGCGCGATAAAGGTCGTGATTTTGATGATGTGTTAAAAGAAGCACAAGCACTGGGTTATGCTGAAGCCGATCCGACCTTTGATGTTGAAGGCATTGATGCGGCGCACAAACTCACCATTTTGGCGTCGATCGCATTTGGTGTGCCGTTACAGTTTGATGCAGCTTATACCGAAGGCATCACCAAGATTACCCAGGAAGATGTGTTGTTTGCTGAGGAATTAGGTTATCGCATTAAACATTTAGGCGTGTCGCGTAAGACGGAGAAGGGAATCGAATTACGTGTGCATCCAACCTTAATACCGGAAAAACGTTTATTGGCCAATGTCGATGGTGTAATGAATGCCGTGTTAGTGCAGGGTGATGCCGTAGGACCGACACTCTATTATGGTGCAGGCGCGGGTGACGAACCGACTGCATCCGCCGTCGTTGCGGATGTCGTGGATGTTGTTCGTGCACTTACTTCAGACCCTGAAAACCGTGTCCCGCATCTGGCATTCCAGTCCGGCGAATTATCCGACACGCCGATTTTAGCCATCGATGAGATTAATACGGCGTATTATCTTCGTATGATGGCGGTTGATAAACCGGGCGTCTTAGCCGAAGTCACAAAAATATTAGGTGAGCACGACATCAGCATCGAAGCGATCATTCAAAAAGAACCTGCGAACGAACAAAAAGACGCCTGTGTGATTATGCTGACCCATCAAGTGTTAGAAAAAAATATGAATGCGGCGATTAAAAGTATCGAAGCATTAGCGAGCATTCGTGATAGCGTGACAAGAATTCGCATGGAAACATTAAATGCTAACTAAATGGATCTGACGGTTAGCTGGTTTGTTATTTGTGAATTCACAACAGAATTAAAATTTAGAGGTTAAGATTATGACATTTCGTCCCCGTTATACTGGGCTCATTGATAAATACCGCGATCGTTTACCGGTGCATGATGACACACGCATTATTAGTTTAGGTGAAGGCAATACACCGCTGATACGCCTGAATAATATCCCGGAACAACTTGGCAAAGATGTCGATATCTACGTTAAATACGAAGGTTTGAATCCGACCGGTTCATTTAAAGACCGTGGTATGTGCATGGCGGTGACCAAAGCCGTTGAAGAGGGCAGTAAAGCGATCATCTGCGCCTCAACCGGTAATACCTCAGCTGCTGCGGCAGCCTACGCAGCCCGAGCGGGTATTACTGCATTCGTTTTGATTCCGGAAGGTAAGATTGCCTTAGGTAAACTGGCACAGGCGATGATTCATGGTGCGGTGGTGATTCAAATTAAAGGCAACTTTGATGAAGGTATGCAACTCGTTAAAGACGTTGCCGAAGAAGCCCCGGTGACGATCGTAAACTCAATCAATCCTTATCGAATCCAGGGACAAAAAACGGCGGCCTTTGAAATTTTAGAAGAACTGGGTGCCGCCCCGGACTATCACTGTATCCCCGTTGGTAACGCCGGTAATATCACCGCACACTGGATGGGTTATAAAGAATATCACGAACATGGCATCGTCAATGGGGTTCCGAAAATGGTGGGTTACCAGGCGAGCGGCTCAGCCCCCTTTATGCGCGGCGAGATGGTGGATAACCCAGAAACCGTTGCCACCGCAATCCGAATTGGTCACCCGCAAAGCTGGGATAAGGCCTGGGTCGTGCACAAAGAATCAAAAGGCTGGTTCGATGAATGCAGCGACGAAGAAATTTTGGCTGCGCAAAAATTATTGACCTCACAAGAAGGTATTTTTTGTGAGCCCGCTTCGGCAACCTCGTTAGCCGGTGCGATGCGCGATATCAAAGCGGGTAAAATCGAAGAAGGTGCAAAAATTGTATGTACCTTAACCGGCCACGGCCTGAAAGATCCGGATACGGCGATCAAACAATGTGAAGGCGATGACGGCATGATTACCGTTGATGCAACTCTGCAACAGGTTAAAAAGGCCATTCTGGATAATATGAGTTAACGTGTCGCAATGTAGTATCTATTTCCCTGGTTTACTCGGGCCCGATGTGCCGGTTGAGGCATTGGCTAAAAAAGAGTGGCCAGGGAACCAACAACTTCCATTCACCGCCAGGTTACTTTCGCGCGGCCACTATACGAAATTAACCAAAGCCGATTTTGAAACACGCGTTTTAAATGGGATGGGGATCATGTTCGATGCAAACCACGATGTACCCATTGCTCGCTTGCGATCCCAACACATCGCTCAATTCAATCCAGAAAAAAGAATTTGGTGTCTCGATCCGGTGTTTATCCAGATCGATAAAGAGGATGCCGTTGCTTGCGCTCATGAATCCATAGATTTATCGGAAAGTGAAGCGCTGCATCTCATTGACGATTTGAATACACACTTCAACGAGGATGGCTTTAAGCTTTATTATCATTCTGAACATCGTTGGCTATTAGAGGCAGATTTAGAATTAACAACCGTCAGTCTTTCAAGTGTTATGCATCAAAATATCAGCTATCTGCAGCCAGGTGGTGAACATGAAAAACGATGGCGAACATTATTGAATGAAATCCAGATGCTGTTATATAACCATCCAGTAAATCAGGCACGTGAATTACGTGGTGAAATGCCGGTGAACAGCGTGTGGTTGTGGGGCGGCGGTCAGGCCGAACAATACGAGCCGATCGTTAATGCCATTATTTGTGATGAACCCTGGGTTAATGACCTGGCGCAGCTTTACGAAATCAATGTTCAGGCGTGTAATGCGTTTACCCATGGAGGTGACTTAAAGGCGCCAATGTTATTGGTTTATTCTGCTCAGCTTGAAGCGATTCGAAAAAACGATGTCTTTGCCTGGATCGATTCATTGAAAGACTTTGAAGCAAAAATATTATCGGTTGTTATGCAAGGTTTGCAGGACAAAACTTTTGACCATCTGACCGTGTATAGTGACACCGTCTCTATTTCCTTAGACCGGAAAAGTTTAAAGAAATGGTGGCAAAGAATTAAACCCGTTCGTGATTTAATTATTCAGGCACGTCATGACTATGGGCTCTGAACTGAAAATAATAAAGCGTGAGTTTCAGGGTGATGAAGTCTTGTTACCTGAAGACATACCGCCGATATTAAAAACCATCTTTTTAGCGCGGGGCGTGACCTCGGCAAGCCAAACACAAAACACTTTTGAACATTTGTTACCATTTGATAGTTTAAAAAACATTGATCACGCCGTGGCAATATTACGGGAGCATATTCAACAACAAAAATCGATCTTGATTGTCGGTGACTATGATGTCGATGGAGCGACTAGTTGTACCCTGGCAAAACGGGTGTTGTCGGCTTTTGGTGCAGAGCAGGTTGATTACCTGGTACCCAACCGTTTCGAATATGGTTATGGGCTGACCCCCGAGATTGTGGATGTTGCCAAATCAAAAAATCCTGAACTGATTATTACCGTGGATAATGGCATTGCCAGCCTGGAAGGTGTTAACAGGGCAAATGAACTTGGCATAAACGTGCTGATTACGGATCATCATTTACCTGCGGATACTTTGCCAGCGGCTGCAGCGATTATAAACCCGAATCAAGCAGACGATGTTTTTCAAAGTAAAAATCTTGCCGGAGTTGGGGTTATTTTTTATCTAATGCTCGCCTTACGCGCCAGACTCAGGGAAATTAACTGGTTCGAACAACAAAATATAAAAGAACCTAACCTGGCGAACTATTTAGATTTAGTTGCACTTGGCACGGTGGCGGATGTGGTTAAGCTGGATCATAATAATCGAATTCTTGTCGCCCAGGGTTTAAAACGGATTCAAGCTGGTCAAGCCTGCCCGGGGATTAAAGCGTTGTTAAAAGTCGCCGGACGGGATGAATCGAAGATCGTCAGTTCGGATCTTGGTTTTAGTGTTGGGCCACGGTTAAACGCAGCCGGGCGGCTGGATGATATTTCAATTGGGATTGAATGTCTGCTGGCCGATGACTTTAACCTGGCGATTGAAAAAGCACAAATTCTCGACAGCTTTAATCGCGAACGTCGTAAAATTGAACAAACCATGCGTGAGCAAGCCAACCGATATATCGATAAGATAAATTCACAAGAATCAGTAGCGCAGTTACCGAATGGTTTATGTCTATATGATGCGGACTTTCACGAAGGCGTGATTGGTATCGTTGCCGGGCGGATCAAAGATCAAGTGCACCGACCGACCATCGTCTTTGCGAAATCGGCCAACGGTCAAATAAAAGGTTCGGCACGTTCGATTGCCGGGGTTCATATTCGAGATGTGCTGGATCGCATTGCGACCTTACACCCTGGATTATTGTCAAAATTCGGCGGCCACGCAATGGCCGCCGGATTAACGATCCTGGAAACGGATTTCAATGACTTTGAGGTCGCGTTTAATGATGTGGTGACCAGCGTGATTGACGATGATACCTTGCAGAAAGTCATTCACAGTGACGGCAGCCTGAATAGCGGTGATGTCTGCATGGAATTTGCAGAACTGCTGCAGAATTCCGGTCCGTGGGGACAAGGATTTCCGGAGCCACAGTTTCATGGAGACTTTGAACTCATTCAACGCCGAATAGTGGGAGAGCATCACTTGAAAATGGTGCTCAAATCAGATGAGCAAACCATTGATGCGATTGCCTTTCAAACCACCGATCATGATTGGCCCGATGAGGTCACACGTGTCGAACTGGTTTATAAATTGAATGTGAATGAATTTAATGGTCGTCGTTCAGTACAGTTCCTGGTTGAGCATGTCCGTCCCATTTGAGAAACCATGCAAATTGGTTATTTATCTTGAAGGCACAGTGAAGCCTGCTAGAATACCGGCTTTGACTAAAATGACGATGGCACGAACCTAATGTTGGAAACCGGACTAATTCAGACTCGCCTGAAAGACATGCAATCCCGCAGCACCACCCTTCGGGGGTATCTTTGACTATGAGACAAAACAAGAACGTCTCGATGAAGTGGTGCGCGAGTTAGAAAATCCTGCCATCTGGGAAACCCCAGAGCGTGCCCAGGAATTAGGCCGC
>CAMYMO010000472.1 GCA_947259425.1 uncultured Ectothiorhodospiraceae bacterium
TTTAAACAAATAAATGACTCATATGGGCATGCCGCAGGTGACGCGGTATTAAATCAGGTCGCGCGGATTTTAGAACGCGAAATGCGCTCCGGTGATCTGGTGGCACGCTATGGTGGCGATGAATTTGTCGCATACATGCGTTGTACACGCGAGATTGGGCGACAACGAGCTGAGGAGATTCACTCGGCGATCGAAGATGGCGTTGTAGCGTGGGAGGATAAATCAATTCATATTACTGCCTCAGTGGGACTGTACTGTCAGGTCTTAAGTGCCAATGAAGAAATTAAAGATGTTTTATTACATGCTGATAAGGCTATGTATGCTGCGAAAAAGCAGGGGCGAAATCAGGTTATTGACATCAGCGAGTAAATCTCACCAGTAAACATTGCCAACATGCTAACGAGCTACTAACCTATATATTCAATCAAGCCATTATCAATGAGTTTAATGTAAGTTATATGAATAACATGATCACAAGATGTAATTTAATTATTGTTATATTAATCAGTTTTACAGGTAAAGCACTGGCTCTGGAAGTTACCGCCGGTGAGTGGGAATTAACGGTTAAGCAGAACGTAAGCGGAATGCCGGTGGGGGTCCCAACGCAAAAATACCGTGAATGTTTTTCTGATGACGACCCGATTCCCACCAGCTTTTTAAAGGCACGTCAATGTGATGTTATCGAACAACGTGTCCGCCATCGTACCGTCTATTATAAAATCAACTGCTTCACCGAACATGGCTCAGTCATCAACGAAGGTAAGATACGTTTTAGTTCATTTAAGATTAGCGGAACATCGAAAACCGATCTTGGTGAAGTGGGTGGTCGCCCGACTATCCTGGGTTACAAATTTACGGGTCGTCGCATGGGTGAGTGTTCATTAGCTAAATAGACCGGCCTGCTTAAATTTATTTTACTTATTTCGAACCCATTAACATTTTTTATCGGCTGTTTTTTTAAAGCATTACTATATCTCTCGTCTTAATACCTTTTGTATTTAGTAAACGTTTATCCGTTACAACTCAAAAGTCTATTATAGATTCAGTTAAATATAATTTTATTATCCATGACGACGCTAAGATTGGCCGCAATTTGGTGTAAGCCTGTCGTTAGATGATTTTGGCACCAGCTATTCATCACTAGGCCAGACTGAGCCAGCTACAAGGATTAGCCATCGATGAACTTAAGATCGATAAATCGTTTATTTTTGATATTGAAGAGGATCCACAAGGTGCGTTGTTAGTTAAAACCATCATCAATATTGCCCATCAAATTGGATTAAAAATTGCAGTCGCAGCCGTAGAAACAAAAAGGCAGTTGGAATTTCTCACAGATGAGCATTGTTATATCTATCGGGGCTATTATTATAGTAAACCGATACCCTACCTAGAACTTAAGGCATTATTGAATACTAAAAATCTGATAGCAGGCGTGGCGCTTTAATCGGTACATATTGAAAATGACAGTTAACTTGTCAGCTTCGAATATCGTAAAATATATGGATAGCTTCACTGGGGATATGGGTCAATTTTTGTTAACATAGGCAAAATCCTACTACAATTATATTATAAAACAAGAAATTAAAATGGCTGACCACTGGTACAAGCGACCAAAACCACGCCGCAGGGTTATTATCACTGCAATCGTATTGCTGGTGCTCGGATTGTCGCTCTCTTTTGTACCCACTTATCTTGCCCGATATTTCATTACAGGAATTCTGGATGATTTTGGTATTCGTCATGACGGTATCAAGACCTTAAAGATTAATGTTTGGAAGCGTCAGGTTTGGGTTGGTCCAATTCAGTTTCATACTGGAGATTCGGATCCAGGCAAACTTGGAGAGTTTGGCGTCAAACTCCGTTTGTTTCCAGCCGTTAAGAAACATGCATTAGTTGAGAAGGTATTAATTCGTGGTATTGATCTCTATGTAGCACGTGACAAGGATCAGGCACTAATTCTGAACGGTATCCCTTTGGACCAGTTTAGCCCGACTGCCGATACGACGAGTTCTACACAAGTTGATCAGGAGCAGAGTTGGGGGGCCGGCTTGATAGATCTTGAGGTTCAGGATAGCCAGGTAATATTTAAAGAGGATACCGGCGGCACGCTGACATTAAAAGTAGAAAGGTTACACCTTGACAATTTTATGAGTTGGGAGCCGGATGAGCCAGGGAATATCGAGCTCAATGCCAGCGTGAATGGTATAAAAATAGACCTGGTTGGACAGGTCCGTCCATTTGCAAGGCACATCTCGGCCAGTCTGCAGACTAAAATTCAGCAAGCAGACCTCGCTAAGATCATAGAGTTCATTGGTCCAGTAGGTTTGCAAAAAAGTGCGGGTGTCTATACTGGTTCTTTGCAGCACGAGCTCACTTTATTTGAATCAGGGCGATTGGAAGGGCATTCCATTGGTCAAGTCAATGTTCTCGGTGTGGACTATGAAAAAACCAACCAATTTGCCATTGCGGTTAAACAGGCTGATATTGAGCTCGATACTCGTTATAGCTTAAATGAAACAAAAGATTTAAGCATAGAAGGTAAAATTGACATGGCGCTGACAAATGTCAGTGGTCAGTTACAAGGTAAAAAAGATTTTACGGCCGAATCGGCCAAGGCAAAGATTGCTCAATTCAATACTTCACTCGATTCTGATATGGCCCTGTATGTTAAAGCTAACCCCCATATCGATATTAGGCAAGCAGCCTTCTCAGGGGAAGTGCAATTATCCATGGACGCTCTATTGAATGTATTGCGTTATCTTCAATCAATCTCTGCTAAGCAAAAAGTCAGTAAAGTGCAAACCAAGCTTGAAGAGTGGGCAGATGAAGAAATTGTGCTACCTGAGTCGGATATTTTAGTTCAGCAATTTGTAAGTAATGCAAAATCACTCGAACTAAAAACAGCCGATGGCGGAGTGACACTAAAGTTAGAGGCGGATAGTGAAGCCAAAGCGATTAGTGTAACCACCGAAGAGCGCAGAACAGATATTGAGTTTGTGCACAGTAAGCTTGATTCATTAAAGCTGCGCTCTGGCGATGACAATCTGATGTTGAATTTAATCGGAAGTAATGAAGTAACAGGATTTAATATAAAAGGACCCATCGGGACGGGACGAGTTCAGGGGCTGGAACTCAGTCAACAAATTGAACTGGGAATAAACAAGGGTGATATCAACTTAACCGGCTCGGCTAATGCAGGCATTAACGCAGCGCGATTAGCCGTTTTTAAAACGGATATACTACCCCCGGCCAGTGTTGAAGTGGGCGCAATCAGCGCCGCGATTAAGCAGGCGAATTTTTCGTTAGCAAATGAAACGATGTTGTGGAAGTTCATTGCGGCTACGAGTATCGATAAAGCCGAAGTTGAATTTGCAAAAGATTCATTGACTTCAGCAAAGATACAACGATTCGAGGTTAAAGGTGCACAGGCCGATCAAGATCTGAATTTTGTTACGGATGAGCTGACCATAAAAGGTTTGGACGCGTCGGTGACTCGCCAGTTAATTGATGGCGTGATCAGCGGTTCAGGTAAAGGAGCAGTGAAAAAAGACAAGCAAGCCAGCAAGGTCGCTGCCGAAAAATCGACAACACCAGCATCGACGCAGCCAACCCCACAAGTAAAACTCAACTTTTTTACCGCCGAAGGGTCAAAGCTACGTTTTAGAGATGAAAAGGTGACCCCCCAGGTCAGGTTAGATCTTGATATTATAAAAGCCGAAGTACGCGATGTAGATACCCGAAATCCACGGCAACAATCAAAGGCAAAATTGGAAGCAACCATTAATGAGTTTACTCGCTTTGAACTAAACGGACAGGGAGATAATATTGGTCCGGCTTTAAATCTAAAGCTCAAAGGTAAGCTGGACGACCTGGAACTGCCTCCATATTCATCCTATGTTGCCGAGTTTGGTGGTGTCGATATTGATCGTGGTCAGTTTAATAGCAATATTGACCTGAACGCAAATAAGGGTGAGTTGGATGGGCTGATTAACCTAAATATAAAGGGTTTAGAGTTTACAACTTTGTCTGCGGCAGACGCGCAACGTTTGTCTGATACGGTTGGTATGCCGATTGAAACCGCGGCGAACTTGTTGAAAGATTCTCATGGAAATATTGATCTTAGTCTACCGATAGCGGGTAGTGTTGCTGAGCCAAGTGTTGATATTAGTTCAGCCATTACCAAGGCAATCGGTAGTATTTTAAAGGCGGTGTTTCCTCCTACGTTAATTGGTTCGATGCTCAGCGCTGGACAAAAAGAGGGAGCAGGTCTTGTTTTTGAGCCTGTTATTTTCGAGGCGGGTAGCAGTGAATTAGACAAAAATGCCACGCAGTATCTGGATGGTCTAGTCGAGCTATTCGTGGATCGTCCGGGTTTATCCGTTAGAATATGCGGCAGAACAACCCCCAAGGACTTTTTTCAAGTTACTTTAATTTCGTTAGATTTGGCCGCAGATGCAAAACCTGAAGCCATTAAACAACGTGAAATATTGCTTGAGACGCATGGCCAAAAACTTCGCGAGCTAGCGGACGAGCGCACGCAAGTGGTACGACGTTATCTTATTAATAAAAAAGGCCTGAGTGCCAAGCAGGTTGGGCAATGTCGTGCCATTTTCAACGAAAATGATACAGCTGCACCCCGTGTAGAAGTTAAGCTGTAATAATGTCATGATCTTGAATAAATATTCTTAAATTCAATGAATGGGACCTAGATGGAAGATTGCATCAAAAAACTGGAGGCGACGGGTGACTACAAGGTTATTCGACGTTTCAATCCGGTCGAACGATATCAAGAGGATAATGGCAGTGAGAAACGAATTGGGATATATCTGGATACCGAGACAACCGGCCTGGATCCCGAAGAGGATGCCATTATTGAATTGGCGATGGTGCCTTTTGAATTTGATTCAGAAGGAAACATATATCGTGTTTTACCAGAATATAATGCCATGCAGGATCCAGGGTTCCCTATTCCAGAGTTGGCGACTGAGATTACCGGCATAACCGATGAGATGGTGGCAGGTCAGTCAATCGATAAAGAACAAGTCAGCAAAATGTTAGCAGAAGCGGTGATTGTTATCGCGCACAATGCCCGTTTCGATCGCCCCTTTGTTGAATATTTTATGGATGATTTTAAAGATATCTCGTGGGCTTGCTCGATAGCGGATGTAAACTGGAATGAAGAAGGAATGGAAGGGGTTAAGCTGGAGTTTCTTGCTTATAAATACGGATTTTTCTTTGAGGGTCATCGTGCAACGATAGATTGCCAGGCGGGGATTGAGATCTTACATCAAGTATTAGCGAAAAGTGGTGACAGGGTATTAAAACGTCTGCTCGAAAGTGCACGACGAACCGATGTGCGCTTATGGGCTGAAGGCGCGCCGTTTGATAAAAAAGATGATTTAAAGAAACGCGGATATCGATGGTCACCGGGTGGTGATGGTAAGCGTAAGGCCTGGTATTGCGATATAAATGAAGAATTACTCAGCGAAGAAATGATCTTTTTAAATGATAATATTTATTCCAGAGCTGTTTCAGATTTACCAATGGATCGTTTTAATGCCAAGCAGCGATATTCAAATCGTATTTAACAATCTAAATGAG
Organism: uncultured Ectothiorhodospiraceae bacterium; assembly: GCA_947259425.1. Lineage (GTDB taxonomy): Bacteria > Pseudomonadota > Gammaproteobacteria > UBA6429 > Thiohalophilaceae > SZUA-24. The sequence goes on from CAMYMO010000472.1 coordinate 5,602, forward strand.
CTTTAGGCCGCGAGTTTTACTCGATTGCGACCGGCATGTTTTGCCTTATATAAAGCTTGATCGGCGCGATTTAATATCTCTTTGAAGTGTTCATCTTCCTCGATTAATACGGCGACACCCAGGCTGGCGGTGATTTCGATTAATTGCGTACCGGCTATATATGGATATTTATTTATTCGTTCGCGTACGCGTTCTGCCAGGTAGGATGCCGCCTGCATGGGCGTATCTGGCAAGAGCAGGGTAAATTCTTCACCGCCGACGCGCCCTAACACATCCGTGTTTCGAATCTCCTCCTCGATGGCCTCAACAAAAATTTGTAAAACGTGATCCCCGGCGGCATGACCATATTGATCATTAACTCGTTTAAAGTGATCGATGTCGATCATCATGACCGATAAGGGTCGATGATAGCGTTTGGCGCGCATAAATTCTTTTTCAGCATGTTGCAGGAAGGCCGCACGGCTGAGTGCCCCAGTAAGAGAATCGAATAAGGCCATATTGGCCAACTGGCGTTCCATTTTTTTATAGCGTGACAGGTCACGCTCAATCGAGGCGAAGTACTGCAGTTTGCCATTCGCATCATGCAGCGGCA
>CAMYMO010000473.1 GCA_947259425.1 uncultured Ectothiorhodospiraceae bacterium
GAGCCAGAACCCAATTTCAGCCGAGTCATGTTCGTCCCTGGTTGCTGACTTTGCCTAGTTGCTAAATCAAGTACTTAGCTGAATATCTATGTGCAATTTGAAAAGTGCAAATTGAAAAGTATGAATAAACCACCTAGTATCTATTCATGAGCCAGGAAGAAGACGTGATGTCAATCATTCACCTGTTAGCGGCCGCCGCTGAAGCGGGCGCGAAAGGGGTGTTATCGCAAGCAGCATTCAATTTGATGAAGGCCACAGAAGCTAAACAAAAAGCGCTTACGATTAAAAACAATACCGATTTTTTAGTCCGGGCAACCGCACTTGTCGAAGAAACCAAACGGGTTTTTATTGAACTGGCGAATGATAAAGCTTCACTCGAAGAGGGCAAGCAAGATATTATTCTGTTTAATATCTCTGCGGATAATGTCGATAATAAATTATCCAAATCAATCAATTAAATCACAACCATCACGCTTATAATAATAAGCGAAGAACATGAGTTTCAGTCAACCCTGCCCAAACTGCAGTTACCAACGAAAACAAACCGATTCAGCACCAGAATGGCAATGTCCAGCTTGCGGTGTCGCCTACGCAAAAGTCATGGGGGTGAATCAAACTCTACGTGCACACCCTGGCACCAGGCCCCATCTCCGACCTCGGACCAGTCGTCGGCTATGGTTTGATCGATTCTTGACGTTTTGCCTTATCATGAGTGTTTTGGTGTTAATGATTTCCTGGTGGGCAAAAAACCAATTACCGGACGCACAAGAAATAACGACTGAATTACTTAATGAGCCGGTTCAAACAAACAGCCGCGCACAACCGTTCGACTTCGATTATCGAGATAAGACCTATCTAGTTGAGCCAGTGGCAGATTATGAACTCTGGGGGTTGGTGGTTACGCATAACGATATCATGGGGATGACCGACATCATGCATGATGATGACTCGGTGGACATAAAAGATATCTGTGTTGTTTGGGGTGAGAACGTGCAAAATAATGATTACCGTGATGTCAGCTATAGCAGCGGTGATTTTGTTTGTTATTACCAATACGATCGGCCATTAGACTTTCAGCATGAACAGTTATCAAATAATCATCTGTTATCGGATAATTGGCAGGTTCGTGAACTCATCCGTAATGTCAAAATAGGCGATCAGGTCCATTTAAAGGGCATGTTAGTCAATTATGCCGCTGCGGCAACACCGGACTGGAAACGCAATTCCAGTATTACCCGAAAAGATAAAGGCAATGGTGCCTGTGAAGTCATTTTTGTCGATGAATTTACCGTACTTAAATCGCCAAACAGCACCTGGTATACCTGGTTTGATTTAAGTTTTTGGTTAATCCTGTTTTTTGTCGCTTTTAAACTCGCCGCAATCGCTTTTTTCCCTAATTTTTTAAAAGATTAATGTGATCGTGTTATTCACCAACGAAGGCTAGCCAATTATATCGGCCAGGTCAGAACCCCTTTGCCTGCCTGCTGGGCACCCCTGAAGAAATGTCGTTAAGAATTCCCTGAACAAGTTCGGGGGGATTACGTTTATCCTGAATTCGTAAACCCGTTCTGGTGTTTTCCTTCCATCGTGCCCCGTTAAAAAGTAAATAGAGGGAATCGACGAGAAATGTGCCTCGAGGGTATGGCGACGAATCACTAAGAGAATGACGGCGCAGCCCTTATGATGCTACTATCAGTTACCCTGTTTTGGACATCAGCCGGATTGCCTGAGCCGAATTGCATGATAGCCAGATAATACTAATATAAACAAAACCTTCGTCCTAGCAAGTTGAGTCAAATACAAAATTCATGATGCATCATCCAGATCAAAACGACGCGACGATTTACACTCGAGGTGAGCATAATATTTCGCGCGAGAACATCAATGAACCCGCCTTGAAAGTATTATATCGTCTGCATAAAGCAGGCTATCAGGCCTTTTTGGTCGGTGGTGCGGTGCGGGATCTAATTCTTGGCTTACATCCAAAAGACTATGATGTGGCGACCGATGCGACCCCGGAACAGGTCAAGGATCTATTTCGTAACTGTCGTTTAATCGGACGTCGTTTTCGATTAGCGCACATTCACTACGGTCGTGAGATTATTGAAGTCGCCACATTTCGCGGCCATCATGCCCAGGCTGAAGATGACGATGAAGGTTCAACTCGCGATGGCATGATCGTCCGCGATAATGTGTTCGGTACCCTTGCCGAAGATGCCTGGCGACGAGATTTCAGCGTGAATGCCTTGTACTACAATATTGCAGACTTTAGTGTCGTGGATTACACCGGTGGCATGGAAGATTTAAAGCAACATCGTCTACGAATGATCGGTGATGCGAATGTGCGGTGTCAGGAAGATCCGGTCCGTATGTTAAGGGCCATGCGCTTTGCAGCAAAACTCGATTTTGAATTCGAGAGCGATTTAGTTACGGCGATTGTCGATCAGCATCATCGTATCGAAGCGGTGCCACCGGCCCGATTGTTTGAAGAGGTATTGAAGTTATTTATGAGTGGTACCAGCCAACGTGCTATTCATTTGTTAATTCAATATAAATTATTAGCACAGTTGTTTGCCGTCACTCAGCACCATCTTTATCATCACCCTGAGTTTATTGATTTTATTGAATTAGCCTGTCGCAATACCGATCAACGTATTGCTGAAGAAAAGCCAGTGACGCCTGCATTTTTGTTTGCCTTTATGTTGTGGGGGCCGATGTCACTGCGTGCGAAAGAGTTTGAGTCTAACGATATGTCGCCGATTCAGGCATTGCAGGAAGCCGGGCGGGCGGTGTTAAGTCAACAGGCTGCACAGATTTCGATTCCAAAACGCTTTCGATTACCCATCCGGGATATCTGGACCGGTCAGGCACGCCTGCGAAATCGTCGTGGTCGACGTCCTTTTTGGTTAATTCAGCAACCCCGGTTTCGGGCGGCGTATGACTTTTTGTTATTACGCGCCAACTCGATTGAACCTCAACTCAAAGAACTGGGGGAGTGGTGGACTCAATTCCAGGCGGTATCTGAAAAAGAACAAAAGCAGATGTGCCAGGAATTGCACCGCGTCAGTCATGGCCAAAAGAAACGTAAACGCAAAAAGTCGACGCAAAATAAACAGGATGTTAATCGAACGAATTCAACGGATTCTAGTAATCCTTCTGATCAATAACACTTTAGGAAATAATGGTTACTATATATATAGGTATCGGTAGCAACCTGAACGATCCTGTGCAACAAGTAAACCAGGCCATCACAGAACTCGCTCAAATAACCAACAGTGAAATGCTGAAATGCTCAAGTTTGTATCGAAGCATGCCAATGGGGCCCGTGAATCAAGCGGATTATATCAATGCGGTTTGTGCCTTAAACACCCAACTCGAACCCATAGCATTACTGGATAAGCTGCAGGGGATTGAACAACAGCATGGCCGGGTCCGTAGCGGTGAGCGTTGGGGCCCCCGGACATTGGATCTGGATATCCTGCTATTCGGTGAAAAAATCATCAGTTCGGAACGGTTGATAATTCCACATCCAGGATTAGATCAACGTAGCTTCGTCCTGTATCCTCTATATGAGATTGCCCCGCATCTGGACGTACCGGGCTGCGGCTTACTGAAAACCCTGATCGATGGATGTGATCAAACCGGACTGGAACGAATTCATAGCGCATGACATCGAAGTTGGATTTTATCGTTGTTGAAGGCCCGATTGGGGTAGGCAAGACGACCCTGGCAAAACGTTTAGCCGAGAGTTTTGGCTCCGATGTGCTATTGGAAGGTGCTGAGGAAAATCCATTCCTCGAACGTTTTTACCAGGATCAACGTAGCGCCGCGTTGCAAACCCAGTTATTTTTTTTGTTCCAGCGTGCACAACAACTGCAGGATCTAAAACAACAGGATATGTTTCGTCCGGTACAAGTTGCCGATTTTATTATCGAGAAGGATCGGTTGTTTGCTCAGATGACGCTCGATGAAGACGAATATAAATTATATGAACAGGTCTATCAGCATGTGACTATTGATGCTCCGGCGCCGGATCTGGTTATTTACCTGCAAGCACCAGTGGAGGTATTGGTTAAACGCGTCGCGAAACGTGGGCGTAGCTTTGAGAAACATATGGATGCTGATTATTTAGAACGGATCATCGAATCCTATACCCGCTATTTTTATGATTATGCGAGTTCACCACTATTGATAGTGAATGCAACCGAGATCGATTTAGTGAACAATGAAGCGGATTACCAGTTACTGCTGGATCAAATAAACAAAACGCAAAGCGGCCGGCATTATTTTAATCCGGCACCGTTAGGTCTTTAACATGGCAAATACATCATACAGTTCAGCAAATGCCAATACGCAACCGATAACGGTGCGCACCTTGCAAAAAATGAAACAAGCGGGTGAAAAGTTTGTGGTGTTAACGGTTTATGATGCCAGCTTTGCTGCGATTTTAGAGCAGGCCGGAGTGGACGTCTTATTTACCGGTGATTCGTTGGGTATGGTCATTCAGGGGCATGAAACCACCGTGCCGGTCACGATGGATCATATGATTTATCACACGTCATTAGTCTCACGCGCTCGTAAGCAGGCAATGGTGATGTCTGATCTACCATTCATGAGTTTTTCTGATCCAGCACGCGCGCTGGATAATGCAACGCGTCTGATGCAAGAGGCCGGAGCACATATCGTTAAACTTGAGGGTGGCGGTGAAATGGTTCAGGTCGTTGAAAATCTGGCTAAACACGGTGTACCGGTGTGTGGTCATCTGGGCTTACAACCACAATCCGTGCATAAACTCGGTGGTTATCGTGTGCAGGGCCGTGATAAAACGGCGGCGGATACGATGTTATCTGACGCTAAAGCCATGCAGGATGCCGGAGCGGATATGGTATTGCTTGAATGCGTGCCACAACAACTGGCGAAAACGATCACGGAAACCTTAACCATTCCAACCATTGGCATTGGCGCCGGGCGAGATTGTGATGCACAGGTATTGGTATTGTATGATTTATTAGGTATATCACATGGCCACCGTCCCAAATTTGCCAAAGATTTTTTACGCGAGGTAGCCAAAACCAATCCGGATGGTGAAGCGAGTATTGAACAGGCGGTGCGGGCCTACGTACAAGCGGTAAAAACTCAACAGTTCCCTGACGACGAACACAGTTTTAGTTAACTGTAAACTTATCGATGCAAACCTTAACCTCAAACTGGGAAGTGAGTGCCTTAGTTCGTCAATGGCAACGTGATGGCGAGCGAATTGGATTTGTGCCGACCATGGGTAATTTGCATGAAGGCCATCTACGCCTGGTTAAGGCTGCGCGCCAAAATACCGATCGTGTGGTGGTTAGCATTTACGTCAACCCAATGCAATTTGGACCCCGGGAAGACTTTACCAATTACCCGCGTACCCTGGAAAGTGATTTACAAAAACTTACTAACTTAAAAGTTGATTTGGTGTTTCATCCGAGTGATGAATCGATGTATCCGGAGGGCAGTGCGAAGAGCAGTTATGTCGAAGTTTCGACTCAATTAACAGAAGGTTTGGAAGGGGCACATCGGCAACACCATTTTCGTGGTGTCGCCACGGTGGTGACCAAGTTGTTTAATATAGTATCACCCGATGTCGCGGTTTTTGGTGAAAAAGATTACCAGCAATTGTTAGTGATCCAGCAATTGGTCAAAGATCTTAATTATCCGATTGAAATTATTGGTGAACCGACGATACGCGAAGGTGATGGACTGGCCTTGAGTTCGCGTAATCAATATCTCTCGAAACAACAACGGGCGATTGCGCCTAAATTGTATGACGTGTTGTCTGAAACTCGTGAGCGCATCCTGATGCAAAATATGGACTTAACCGATCTAGAGCAGGCGGCCATTATGCAACTGGAGCAGCATGGGTTTGCGCCAGATTATGTCGCGATCCGGAATGCGGTCACACTGGCCGAAGCAGATAACCCTACGGATTTATTGGTTATTTTAGCCGCAGCGCGACTGGGTCAAACCCGTTTAATTGATAATTTACGAGTATAAATCTGCTCAAAACTGGCACTGTACGCGAACCATGGTAAAATTACCCGTATACGCCCAATTGATTAAATAACCAGCAGGATAGTCAATTCACCATGT
>CAMYMO010000474.1 GCA_947259425.1 uncultured Ectothiorhodospiraceae bacterium
AGACGCGATATTGATCGTCGGTTTCAATCGGTTGATTGGCAATTTTAATTTGCTCACCCAGTTTCATCTGGACATTATCGGCCGTTAATCGCAAAAAGCGTGCAACCACCATAAATGAAAATGAAGGGATGTAGTTTTTTCCATATTGCATCAGTAATGGTTCGCGACGTGCCTGCTCCTGACTATTTAAGCCCGTATTTAGATGGCCTATCGCGGTGACATAGCGACTCAACTCAGGAATAGGTGGATATACGGTGTCGGCAACCGGTACCGGGTTGGACGTAAAGGTCTTGGCAAACCAGTCATCCCGATCCGGTTTATTGCTCACATCAACCGTAAAACGATTAAGCTCTCTCGGCAATGAAAAAAGTCGATTGGGTTCATTATCTGGAGCCAGATCGTATGGCATCGCTAATACAACCGGGCCGGCATCCTTAAGGCTACGTGCAAATAAGCGATCGGTGTCGAGACCTTCTTCCGCACTACGGAGTAACCCGTCTATATAGCGTGTATTGGCGCGTTTTTGTCGAATGGCTTTTTTAATTTTTTCGATATAACGCGTACCATAATTACTTTGTTTGGTATCAAAGGGAACCGCAAAACCAATCACACCCGGCTCCATTGCAGAAAGCTTGTCGGTTACGCGAGCCAACTCATCACGCGGCCATGGCCAGCTACCGAGTCGACGAATCGCTTCATCATCAATCGCAATTAAAATGACATCCTGGTTAGCGGTGCGAGATGAGGAAAAACGCACCCCTAAGTCATAGGCCCACCACTCTATCGTACGCAGGTTATCGCTGATACTGAGCAACAAAAATAGCAGAGTAACGACTAGCCCAATAGACCAGTCTTTTTTCCAATAACTAGGTAACTTCAAAGCGCCATCCGTTTTAACAGTGGATTTTATTGTCGTAATATTGAGGAAATGATTCCGTGCATAACCATATATTTACTAAAGCCAAGTTTCAATCTGCCCTTTTTGGACAACAATATCAAGACCTTAGTCTATATCGGCAGCGAGTGCGAGCACATAAAGAAAACCGGCCCGGATCTTGAGCAGTCTGCTCAAGATTCAGCCAATTTAGGGGGTTTGCGTAATTTAATATGCAATTCGCGAAGCTGGCGTTCACTGACTTCAGAGGGGGCCTGAGTTAACAAACAGCTCGCGGTTTGAGTCTTCGGAAAGGCCATCACGTCCCGAATAGAGTGTGCGCCCGACATTAACATCACCAGTCGATCTAATCCAAAGGCAATGCCGCCATGAGGTGGGCAACCATGACTTAACGCATCCAATAGGAAGCCAAATTTGTCCTGGGCCTCCTGATCATCGATACCCAATTGCTCAAATACGGTCTTTTGGACCTCAGAGCGGTATATTCGCATCGAGCCACCCCCGACTTCAGTTCCGTTGAGGATCATGTCGTAAGCACGTGAGCGGCATGCGCCGGGATCGGTTTTTAACTTGTCCAGGTCTTCTTCGTTTGGTGAGGTGAATGGATGATGCAATGAGATCCAGCGGTTATCACCATCATCCCATTCAAACATCGGAAAATCGATGACCCAAAGAGGCGCCCAGTCCCCTTCCAGTAAATTGCGATCATGCCCCAATTTCACCCTTAACGCACCCAGTGCTTCATTAACCACTTTAGTCTTGTCTGCGCCAAAAAACACCAGGTCGCCGTCTTTTGCGCCTACCCGTTTCATAATCGTATCGATCGCTTCATCCGGCAGGAATTTCAGGATAGGCGACTGTAAGCCATCTCGGCCTTTTGCCAATTCATTAACTTTGATGTAAGCCAGGCCCTTGGCTCCGTAGATACCAACAAAATCAGTATAACCATCGATTTCCTTACGAGTCAGTGCACAGCCGTCGGGTAGCAATAAAGCCGCAACGCGACCTTTAGGATCCTTGGCCGGTCCACTGAAGACCTTGAATTCAACATCCTGTAAAACATCGGCAATGTCGACCAACTCAAGTGGTATTCGTAAGTCCGGTTTATCTGATCCATAGCGATGCATCGCATCGGCATAGGTCATTTGCGGAAACGACTCCGGTAGAGTGACCCCAATTGTGTCATTAAAAAGTTTATGGATCATGCCTTCCATCAGCGACATAATCTCGTATTCATCGATAAACGAGGTCTCAATGTCGAGTTGGGTAAACTCAGGTTGACGATCGGCACGTAAATCTTCATCACGAAAACAACGAACAATCTGATAATAACGATCCAGTCCAGCAACCATCAGGAGTTGTTTGAATATTTGTGGCGACTGGGGCAATGCAAAGAAATTGCCTTCATGGGTACGACTCGGAACCAGGTAATCACGTGCACCTTCCGGGGTTGCCTTGGTTAGCATCGGCGTTTCAACATCCAGAAAACCGTTATCTTCCAAGTAATTACGCAAGGCACGAGTCACTTCTGAGCGTAATTTCAGTCGGGCCAGCATCTCCGGGCGGCGTAAATCGTAATAACGATATTTCAAACGATGTTCTTCTGACACCGTATCGTCATCAATCACATAAGGTGGTGTTACGGATTTGTTTAATATGACCAGCTCGGTACCCAGAACTTCGATCTCTCCTGTCGTCAGGTTCGCGTTCACCGTGCCTTCAGGACGATGACGAACCTTTCCCGTCACCTGCAATACAAATTCATTGCGTACGCCTTCGGCCAGCGCGAAAATTTCGGCCCGATCGGGATCATAAACCACTTGCAATAGACCTTCCCGATCACGAAGATCGATGAAAATCACCCCACCATGATCTCGGCGGCGATGAACCCAGCCACAGACGGTTACTTCCTGGTCGATATGTTCAGCGGTAACTTGACCGCAATAATGGGTTCGCATGGTTCTAGGCTCTATATGTTGATTCTGAGATTAAAATAAAGGCGGGATGTTACGTTCTGTCATCGTCGCATGCAAGGCCCCGTTCAGGGTAAAAAATCAGTGGAAGAACTGCAATTTGGCCAGCTGCGCAAATAATTGAGGCCAGATAGGTAATTTTACTCGTAAAGCCGCTATTTAATAGTTAACAGGCAAAAGATAGGTAACTGACTTCAGTTACCTTAGGAAGCCGAGGATTTTGAACCAGCTTTACCCTTACTGGCACTTTCGGAGGTTGCTTTTTTGCCTTTACTATCTGCCCCCTTACTGGCACTTTCGGAGGTTGCTTTTTTGCCTTTACTATCTGCCCCCTTACTGGTCAGATTCTTTTGATTGTTGGATTTAAAATCGGTTTCATACCAACCTCCACCTGAGAGCCGAAAACCGGCCGCTGAGATCTGTTTTTCAAGGCAGGCCTCACCACAATCTGGGCAATCTTTTAACGGTGCATCACTCATCTTTTGTAACTTTTCCAAAGTGTGGCCACAAGCAGTACAGGCATATTCGTAAATCGGCACAACATCAACCTCAATCGTTAATTACTGTATAGAATGTAGACATTATCGGCTTTTTTCAAGTGATTAGCGATATCTAATAACGGTAATTTCTAAATCAATTACAGTCCCTTGCCCTGCATACATCACCGGCACAATTGGTGTTATGCTTGAACTCAGCAAGACAATAAAGCTTTATAATGCTTATCAATGCATCCTGGTGATACTCGAATCATCGCTCGGCTCAAAATAAAAACGAAAAAAATATAGAAAACGTAATGAACATAACGAAAAGTGTACTGGTAACAGGTTGTTCAAGCGGTATTGGGTTATGTGTCGCCCATGAATTACACAAGATGGGCTATCAAGTATTTGCGACCGCCAGACAAAAAGAAGATGTAACAAAATTAAAAGAATTAGGCCTAAATGCATTACAACTTGATCTAGATGATAGTTTATCAATTCAAAATGCGGTTAAACAGATTTTGCATGAAACGGGGGGAACCTTATACGCTTTATTTAATAATGGCGCTTATGGCCAGGCTGGCGCGGTCGAGGATTTAAGCCGAGATGTATTGCGTAAACAATTTGAAACGAACCTTTTTGGTTGGTTGGAACTCACCAATATGGTTCTGCCGATTATGCGCCAACAAGGTTATGGACGGATTATCCAAAATAGCTCGGTACTGGGTTTAGTCGCAATGCCCTTTCGTGGCGCCTACAACGCCTCAAAATATGCGCTTGAAGGTTTGACCGACACGTTACGAATGGAAGTAAATCTTACCAGCAAAAATATTCATATTAGTTTGATTGAACCCGGTCCGATTACCAGCCGGTTTCGCGCGAATGCATTGAAGGCTTTTAATAACCATATTGATCGTAAAAACAGCGTACATAAAGATCTCTATCAGCGATTAATTGATCGCCTCGAAAAAGAAGGCCCCGCCGCACCCTTTACCGAACCCCCGGAGGCCGTACTCAAACGTGTTGTGCATGCGTTGGAAAGTCCCAAACCTAAAATCCGCTACTATGTCACCGTACCGACTTACTTGTTTGCCTTTTTGCGGCTGGTATTACCCTGGCGTTGGCTCGATAATATTTTGAAGAGATACTAAGCAATTTGGGATCATATAAATTGGTCGTCCTAAAAAAATAGGATATGCTATAGGAAATTGTTAACACGGAATTAATTGTGGATATCCTAGAAGAATTTAAAAAGAAAGCCGATCAACGACGTCAAGATCGCGAAGAATCCGGACACGATCAGAGCGGACTCCATACTGTACGCAGTATGCAAGTCGTCGCCAGCCTGCAAACTATCCACAATTACCTGCATGATTTTATCGAACAACTTAATTTTGTTGAAGCAGATACCCAGACTGATATCACGGTTGATAATATGGGCGTGTTAGAAAATTTACACCATGTCGATTATCGGCTGATTAATGAAAGCAGCGTTAATAAAGAATCAATAAGCTTACTTTTTTCAATGAAAAATGATTCGCAACTCGAAGTTGAAATCGACAATACCATTGAGATCAAGGAACGCCTCGAAGAATTAAAAACCCTGGGATTGCTTATTAATTACACATCCAAGTCACCACCTCGGGTAAGTATTTCAGGGCATATTCCGGTTCGCATCGAATTCGAATCTGATTTTGAAGAATCCAGTATTCATATCACGATTGAGAATTTTTCACGTCTAGCGAAAGAACATTACAAACTCAACGTCGACCATATCAGTGACGAACTGCTAAATGAATTTGGTCTGTTTGTGTTACGGCGTGAAAATCAATTCATGGATGTGCTCATCGAAGATAGCCATGGCATCAGTCTTATTCAACGACCGGGTGCCGCTGGCGAAGAAGGCAATACCCTTCGTACCGAAGAAATGGATATCTCACGGTTGCGTTCGATTTTTAATCGCGAGCATCGTCTGTATCTCACTTACCACAACAACATTAAAGACCTTGGTTCGCGTACCCATGGTTATATTCTTGGCCGAGCGAAAGATTGCGACCTGATGGTTAAGTCAGACCTGTCTTCACGTCACCACGCACAACTTGTTTACCGTAAAGGTAAATTTGTATTAATCGATCAAAGTACCAATGGTACGTTTGTTAAGGCGCAAGGTGGTAAAGAAGTGTATGTACAAGGAGAGGAAACCCCGCTATCGGGATCAGGCTTTATAAGCTTAGGCAAAGCTGTCACTGTCGATAATGAACATTTGATCTACTATTCGTGTCAATAAATTACGACAAATATTCTCTACGATCGAACCCCAATTCCGCGACGTAGTAGATATAGACAATAACTATATAATATCAATACAAACCCGCTAATAATCCCCAGGGCAAGATTCACATTAATATCACTCACCCCTAACATGCCATAGCGCATCGCATTGATCATATACAATATTGGATTACCATAAGAAACGCTTTGCCAGAATCCTGGCAACATTTCGACAGAATAAAATATGCCACCCAGATAGGTTAACGGTGTTAACACAAAGGTCGGTATAATAGAAATATCGTCAAATGACTTAGCGTACATCGCATTGATAAAGCCGCCCAGGGCAAACAGGATCGAAGTGAGCACGGTAACAAAGATAATAATAAATGGATTATGAAACTGTAAGTCGGTAAAAAAGGCAGCGACAATCGTCACCCCCATGCCGACAATCAAACCGCGACTTAGTCCACCTCCCACGAAACCTAATAAAATCAGATAATTCGGCATCGGGGAGACCAACATCTCCTCAATATGGCGTTGAAATTTTGCACTAAAAAAAGATGACACTACATTGGCATAGGAGTTGTTGATAACCGCCATTAGGATGATACCGGGCACAATGTAATCCACATACGAATAGCCGTGAATCGGTGCTAATTGTGATCCGATCAAATTACCAAAGATGACAAAATACAAACTCATGGTAATCATCGCCGGCAAAACCGTTTGCACCCAAATACGAATAAAACGCATAAACTCTTTAACCACAATGGTGGTAAACGCAACGTATTGTTCTGCAAATGTCATAATTGGCCCTGTTCAACCATATGTATAAACATTTCTTCCAGCCGGTTGGTTTTATTACGCATACTCAGGACGCGAATCCCTTCTGCAGATAACAAGTCAAACAGGCTATTGATATCCTGTTCTTTGTTAATCGTGACTTCAAATGTTGTATCATCGATTGAGTTAAATGTGTATTGATTTGAATCAGGTAATTTTTTAACCGCTTTATCTGTATTAATCACAAACGTCTCTGCATGCAATTGTGTAAGTAGTGACTTCATCCCGGTACTTTCGATCGTCACACCATTATTAATGATCGCAATATTCTTACAAAGTGTTTCTGCTTCTTCGAGATAGTGCGTTGTTAATATTATCGTCGTGCCCTGCTCATTGATGGTTTTTAAAAAACCCCACATCGTGCGACGTATCTCTATATCAACACCGGCGGTGGGTTCATCGAGTATTAACAGTTTAGGCTCGTGCACCAGTGCCCGTGCGATCATCAAGCGACGTTTCATACCTCCGGATAATTCACGGGCCATGTCTTTACGACGCTCCCATAAATCCAGTTGCTTTAAATATTTCTCGGCGCGTAGACCCGCCGTTTTTCGGTCAATACCGTAATAGCCAGCCTGGTTAACAACGATCTCACCGACCGGTTCAAACTGATTAAAATTAAATTCCTGGGGTACCAAACCGATGAAACTTTTTGCCGTTTCTGTATCTTGATCGATATCGACGTCAAACACTTTCACCTGACCAGAAGTTTTGTTGACCAGTGAACAGATGATTCCAATCGTTGTCGATTTTCCTGCGCCATTTGGCCCAAGCAATGCAAAGAAATCGCCCTCTCTAACTTCAAGGTCAACTCCCTTTAATGCCTTAATGCCTTTTGGATAGGTCTTATGCAGATCAGATATGGATAATGCCAATGACACAGATGCTGACATTTAAATTAACCTACAAATACTCGCGCATTTCGAAATAATCGTATCCAGGGACCATCTTCCTGCCATTCATCGGGATGCCAACTATGTTGCACAGTTCGATATACACGTTCCGGGTGAGGCATCATGATGGTAAACCGCCCGTCTTCTGAGGTTACCCCCGTAATACCATGCTCTGAGCCATTTGGATTAAGCGGGTAGGTTTCAGTAATTTTATTGTTATGATCGATATAGCGCAGGTTAATCTGTTGGTTCGCTTCCAGCATTGATTTATCTTCGTTATTTTCGAACTGGACCCGGCCCTCACCATGCGCTACCACAATTGGCAATTTAGAACCCGCCATGCCTTCCATTAAAACAGAGGGTGAGTGACTAACTTCAGTTAAAACAAACCGGGCTTCAAATTGCTCTGAAAGGTTACGCACGAACTTTGGCCAATGCGCGGCACCCGGAATAAGATGTTTCAAATGCGACATCATTTGACACCCATTACAGACGCCCAATCCAAAGGTATCCGAACGGTGAAAAAACGCCTCAAACTGATCACGAGCCTGGCTGTTAAACAATATAGAGTTGGCCCAGCCACCCCCTGCACCCAGCACATCACCATACGAGAAGCCACCGCAAGCAACCAGCCCTTTAAAATGATCAAGCTGAACCCGGCCCGCAATCAAATCACTCATATGAATGTCAGTACAACTGAATCCCGCTCGATCAAAGGCAGCCGCCATTTCAACATGTCCATTAACGCCTTGCTCGCGTAATACAGCCATCGTCGGTCGTATGCCTTTATTGATATAAGGCGCGGCGATATCTTCGTTTAAATCAAAACTTAACTCAGCATGTAAACCCGGATCGTTGTTATCAAGAATTAAATTATATTCCTGTTCCGCACAGTCAGCATTATCGCGTAATGACTGCATCTGATGAGTCGTCGACCACCACAGTCGTTGCAAATCAGCCCTGGCCATTTCTAATAAGACTTTACTTGATTCAGTACAACGAATCACGTCATCGCTATTTAGTGTAGCCAGCTGATGGGTGCACATATCCAGTTGGTAATCTTTTAAAAGTGATTGGACTTTTTTTAGGTCCGACATTTTAATTTGAATCACCGCACCAAGCTCTTCATTAAATAACCCGGCTATATGGTTACCTGCAAAGCTATCTAAATTAATATCAATACCAGTGTGACCTGCAAAGGCCATTTCCACCAGGCTAATCATCGCTCCGCCATCAGAGCGATCATGGTATGCGAGAAGTAAATCCTGCTGGTTTAGCTCTTGAATCGCGCTAAAGAAATGCTTCAACAACTCAGGACTTTCCAAATCGGCAGGCTGCGTACCAATTGATTTATAGACCTGGGCCAGGCATGAACCCCCTAAACGATTTTGTTGATTTCCTAAATCAATCAACAATAAACAGCTTTCACCTTTATCGGTGCGCAGCTGCGGGGTTAATGTTTTTCTGACATCCTGTACGCGCGAGAAGGCCGTAATAATTAACGATAAAGGCGCGGTCACGCTGGTGTCTTCACCCTTTTCCTGCCAAACCGTTTTCATCGACATCGAATCTTTGCCGACCGGGATTGTTATGCCTAATTCAGGACATAACTCCATACCTACCGCACGTACAGCATCGTATAAACCTGCGTCTTCTCCCGGATGACCGGCCGCGGCCATCCAGTTTGCCGATAAGCTAATATCAGAAATTGAATTTATATCTGCTGCAGCGATATTCGTTATTGATTCCGCTACCGCCATTCTGGCGGAAGCAGCATGGTTTAATAACGCAATCGGGGTGCGTTCTCCCATCGCCATCGCTTCGCCAAAATAAGTTTTTAGGCCTGACGAGGTAACGGCAACATCTGCAACCGGAATCTGCCAGGGACCCACCATTTGGTCGCGTGTCACCATACCGGTCACACTTCGATCACCGATGGTAATTAAAAATTGTTTCGCGGCTATGGTTGGCAACTGTAATAAACGGCTTAGCGCGTCTTCTAAATCAATACTCGAAGTTGTAAATTCCTGCTGCTCAACCGATTGATGTTTAACCTCGCGTAACATTTTAGGCGGTTTACCTAATAACACATCCAGAGGCATATCAATTGGGGTATTTTTAAAATGTTCATCCGTAACGACAAGATCATGTTTCTCGGTGGTTTCACCTAGCACGGCATAAGGGCATCGTTCCCGCTCGCATAAGGCAATAAAACTTTCCAGGTCTTTGGCATCAATCGCGAGCACATAACGTTCCTGCGACTCATTACACCAAATTTCCATTGGTGACATACTGGGCTCATCATTAGGTACTTTTCGCAGCTCAAACAATCCACCACGTTCACTGTCATGAACCAGCTCGGGCATCGCATTTGATAAGCCCCCTGCGCCGACATCATGAATCCATAAAATAGGATTGTGATCTGCATTTTGCCAACATTGATCAATGACCTCTTGCGCGCGACGTTGCATCTCCGGATTACCGCGTTGCACTGAGGCAAAATCCAGATCTTCATGACTCGAGCCGGTTGCCATCGAAGAAGCTGCACCACCACCCAGACCAATTAACATCGCTGGACCACCAATTACAATTAACTTGGCACCGACAGGAACAGGTAAAGGATCGATATGCTCACCACGAATATTACCAAGACCACCTGCTAACATGATCGGCTTATGATAACCACGTACTTCTTGCTGCTCAGAACCATTCGCAGCGTTGGCGCTATTGATCTTTTCTTCGAAAGTCCGAAAGTAACCACATATATTAGGTCGGCCAAACTCATTATTAAATGCGGCTGCACCAATCGGACCCTCCAACATAATATCCAATGCAGAAACAATACGCGTCGGCCGTCCATGATCGGTTTCCCAGGCTTGCGCTAAGGAATCTAATTGCAAATTTGAAACTGAAAACCCACTCAAACCCGCCTTGGGTTTAGAGCCTCGCCCGGTTGCACCTTCATCACGAATCTCCCCGCCTGAACCGGTGGCCGCACCAGGGAAAGGGGCTATCGCGGTTGGATGATTGTGTGTCTCTACTTTCATTAAGATATGAATGGGTTCATTTGAATATTGATATTCATGTGATGTTGAGTCCGGCATAAATCGATCCGTCATCGCACCTTGCATTACCGCGGCATTATCTTTATAGGCTGATAAAATACCTTGCGGATGACATTCGTGGGTATTACGGATCATTTTAAATAAGGATCGATCTTGTTCCTGGCCATCGATAATCCAGTCCGCGTTAAAAATTTTATGTCGACAATGCTCGGAGTTAGCCTGCGCAAACATCATCAATTCAATATCATTTGGATTGCGACCCAGCCGGGTAAAACTCTCGAGCAGATAATCGATTTCGTCATCCGCTAAGGCTAAACCCCATTCCGAATTGGCGGTAACCAATGCGGTTCGGCCGCCGTTTAAAATATCGACTGACTGATAAGGTGCGGGATCCGCATCATGAAACAGAGTTTGTGCTTCGGACAAATCATCGATAACCGCTTCGACCATTCGATCGTGAAGAACAGAACTAATATCAGCTAATTG
The DNA here is from genome assembly GCA_947259425.1 of uncultured Ectothiorhodospiraceae bacterium. Classification (GTDB taxonomy): domain Bacteria; phylum Pseudomonadota; class Gammaproteobacteria; order UBA6429; family Thiohalophilaceae; genus SZUA-24. The sequence goes on from CAMYMO010000474.1 coordinate 10,906, forward strand.
TTGTTTCTTTATTGGGCTGGTGGCAGTAATAAAATACTGAATACCCCGTTCTATGCGTTGAATCGAATTGAGCCCGCAATTGTGCGCAATGTCAGTTGCCTTCGATGACCAGGGAGAGATGGTACCGGGGCGTGGTATTACCGTTAAAACTGAAGCATTCGTCGTGGAAGGAGCCGGCTCGATCAGGGGTTCATAGGCCAGCATGATCTCTAAACGAGATAGGCTTTCTTTATCCAGGGTTTGAGAGCTCTTGACGAAATGAATGTATTCAGCTTTGATATCCGTAATGGCCGAATTTAATTTCGCCAATCTTTCTAACAACTTGCCACGTCGAAACGACGACAAGGCAATTCCACCTCTCAATTGCAGCATTTTTATTCACATCCAGAAGGAAAAACCGAAACCCTAATGATACTGGATCGGTCTGGCGGCAGCCAGCAGGCCCTGAAAACAATTAATGGCTAAAACAATTAACAGCAAAAACAATTGATGACTAAAAACACTTGATGGCTAAAAACCCTGGGATAGGTACGAGATTTTACCAATAGCATGCTTGAAGTATCTGTGAAGATATCGGCTACCAGTTTGCCGCCTCATGCAAGGCCTGCATGATGCTGTTCAGGCCCGTCTCACGCTGATCAATGACACACACCAGGTTACTCACACCACAGACCGCCCAGATTGAACCTCGCACCAACCAGCCACCTGGTGGCGTCCAGCCACTCATTTGGGTAAACATTGCTAATTGGTCGGCATTACCTTGCACCATACGCTTATAATCATGGGCAAATTTGGCAAGTTTGGGTAACAAGGCGTCATCGAGCATTCCGTAGCCTTCAACCAGTGCACCGTCATCACGAAATTGGCATATCGCCATCACACCATCTTCTGCTAATAGTTGCTTAAGCATTAAGCTTCGTCCAATACGGCATAAGTACCATCATAATCGACCTTGTCATTCGCAACGATCACGCCAAAACGGTCATTCACAATGACGGTCCACTCAAAGCCAATTAATGAAAATCCCTGAATTGGGTAAAAACCTTCCATCTTGGTCATCTTTTCCCAACCTCTGGCCTGCATGGTGGCAATCGCACCATTCGCAACACAGACATGACACAACATATCCAAGACATCATCCTCGATGTTTGCCTGTTCAGATTTCGATGAGGCCTGCAATTCACCACTTGGATTAAACTCAAACGCCGCTAATGCCCCATCAACTTTTATCAATTGTTCTAATTTGCTCATAATTTTAGTAAGCCTCAGTACGTTTTACACCATCTCGCCTTTTGCGGTGCTTTTCTTACACCATCTCGCCGCTTTGCGGTGCTTTTCTTACACCATCTCGCCGCTTTGCGGCTCGAGGCGCTCATCTAATAATTTCATAACATTGTTTAATTGATTTGATTGGTTTTCGACAAAACAAAAGACGTTACCGCGCACACAAACCGTAAAGTTTTTTCCTTTTACCGTCCAGCCCTGTGCCGGAGCACAGCCACAGTCGCGTCCCATTTGCTTCAGCATATCGACCTGCATGTGTAAAGCCATGCTCGTTGTCCGGCACATGATAGATGCCATGCGCGCAAGTTCTTCGGTCAATTGTCCCTGATAACTGAATCGGTCACCGCGAAAAGCATATTCGCCGGCGGCCATAACACCCGAGTGGTTTGCTAATTCCTCGATCAAACTCATTTATAATCAACCAGGGTTGCTTTAGAATTGATCCTAAGTTCACCACAAGATTGACTACGATAGCAAGTAATAATATGCAAAATATTAATAACACCCATGCAAGTATTTTTCGACGCGGCGCAGCAATGGTTTACGATGGCCTGCTCTGTTTTGCAGTCGCGGTTGTTGCCAGCCTGGCTACTTTACCCTTTAGCGGCGGAAAAGGCTCAACCGAGTTTAATCCTGTGTTAACAATTTATTTTATAACTGTTTTTTATCTTTTTTTCGGCTGGTTCTGGACGCACGGTGGACAGACTCTGGGCATGCGTGCCTGGCACACAAAATTACTGAAACAAAACAATGAACCAATATGCTGGCAAACCGCATTAGTTCGTTACCTGCTGAGTTTGCCGATGTGGTTTTTCTGGTTTTTGGTTGTCCAGATTGTTGGTGGTTATGGTCAGGTCCCTTATCTAAGTACATTACCAGCCTGGCTACTCATTATCATTGCCATTTGCTGGACGGTTTTTGATCATATTCCAAATAATTGGCGAGACCGCGTATCAAAAACAAAAATTATTTATATTTCAAAATAAATTTAGCAAATTTCAAACTCGAACGTCAATTCATTTCTGACACTAGCGTATCCGTTTTAATAAAAACACACCTATTATTAACACCACCAGCGTTGGAATGATAGCGGCTATCCAGGGTTGATTAATATAAACCAGTCCAGCATTTCCAATGAGTTTATTGAAGATAAAAAAACCTAAACCAATTAAAAAGCCAACTAATATTCGCTGACCGGCACCAACGTTTCGTAAGGATCCAAAGACAAACGGAATCGCCAGAACAATCATCGCGGAAATTGTAATCGGTGCTATTAGCTTGGACCAAAAAGTCAGCTCATATTCTTCTGAATCCAGTTTATTTGTTTTCAAATAATCGATATAACTACGTAGCTTTATAATAGATAAATTGTCTGGACTGATTGACACGACATCAACTACTTCCGGGTTTAACAGACTTTGCCAATCAACTGTGGCAACGAATTTTTCGTCGATGTAATTACTGGAAAAATTCCGTTTAGTTACTTCAAATAATTTCCAATGATCTTCAACATACTCGGCATAGGTTGCGTTTAACGTCTGCACCAGATTGTGCTGTTCATCGTAAGCATAAATATTAATCCCGGTTAATCGGCCATCGTTTTCTACCCGGCGAATATGTATGTAATTCCGACCATCCCGAGCCCATAACCCATAGTCGGTATTTAAACTTATCTTTTTTTCCATAGCGTTAACGCGTTTCAACTTGGCATATTGAACAGCCGGCGGGGCAACAAACTCGCCAACGGCAATAACAAAGGCCGCTAAAATAATCCCGGTCTTCAATACAGAATAGGTAATGCGCATAATAGATACACCAGCTGCACGCATCGCAATGAGTTCACTATTGCCTGCCATCACACCCAGGCTTAAAATCGTCCCCAATAACGCAATCATCGGAAACATGATGTAAATTTTTTGCGGGATGGTAAAGACAATAAACGTAATCGCATCCCAGACACCATAATTTGCCCGACCAATGTTAGTCGCTTCGCCCGCAAAACTTATCAGACTATCGAGTGTCACCATCACCAGCATGACTGCGAATACACCCATGATCATAGTCTTGCCAATATAGCGGTCCAGAATATCCATTAACTCACCCTGCCAAACCAGAAACGCCTAAGAATCGGACGCCAACGAACAAACAACACGATGGCTAATACCAATGCGAGCAGATGCACCCACCATAAACCCAAATACGGGCTGATTGCTGATTTATTTAGCCAGGCACGTGAAACACTTAATAAATTGCTATAGATAATAAAAATTAATAATGCGATCGCTAACTTTGCATAACGCCCCTGTCGAGCAGAGGTTTTACTCAACGGTACGGCCAGTATGGTTAGAATCAAACAGGATATCGCTGCGGATATACGCCATTGTAATTCAGCATGGTCACGATCCTGTCCGCGTGTCCAAAGTACCTTGCTGGTGACTGACTTTTGTCTGAGTTGTACCTGTTTCTCAGGCTCCTTTTCGAGCCGTATGCCATGACTGGCAAAACGAATTATTGCGGTTTGACCATCTTCCATTGGCCCTTCATGACGCTCACCGTTTTCAAGGATTAAAAATTGATCCCCCGTTTCTTTATTGTCAGTACGATACCCTGACTCGGCTGATACGATGGAGTTTTTACCTTTAATGCGGTGTTGCATAAATATCCGATTCAATTTTAGACTATCTTCATCGAACTCTTGTACATAGACAACGCCTTCACCTTTTGACAGTTCTTTAAACCGTCCGGAGGCTAATGTTTTTACATCATCAGAGCTTTCTTGTTTTTTTACCAGGGTCTCACTTTGTGATTCCGCCCACGGCGCCAGAAATATAGCCAGTCCGCCAACCGTCACCGAAAAAACCAGGGCTAAACTCATCACACCACGCAAGATTGCACCGGGACCAATCCCACAAGCGGCCAATACCACCATTTCGTTATCTTTATATAAGCGACTAAATGCTAACAAAATCGCAATATAAAACGATAACGGTAAGATAAATACCATGTTGGCGATACTTTTAAGGCCGAGGATCTGCAATACAGCCGAGGCTTGAATACCACCGCTGGCGGCTTTATCGTATAAACTGACCAACTGGCCACTGACAAAAATCAACAACAAAACAGTCGTCACACCAATAAAGGTCAAGACCACCTCTTTGATTAGATACTTATTGATTATGTGTCGTTTGCTCATGATTCAGGCAATTGTGTTTATATTCCAGTTTGTACTACCATAGCCAAGATCGGTTGATTTGCTTAGGTCGATTTGCTTAGATTTTAGCGCTAACTGAGCTTAAAGTCACAATCCCACCCGGATTGACTGACTGGACGGATGCGAACAGGAGTAATAATGAAAATATCGGTAAAAAACCTCGAGATAGCCAAACACAAAACGGACTGCCACGTAGTCGCCATCTACCAGGGAAACAAACTGACGGACTCAGCAAAACAACTTGATATTGCAACAAATGGATATCTCAAATCGCTTCTAAAAAGAGGCGATATTGATGGAAAGCTAAATCAGACCTTGCTATTACATGATGTCGAGGGTCTGGTGGCAAAACGAATTTTGCTCGTGGGTTGCGGTAAAGCCAAGGATTTAACCGCGAACCAGTTTCGCAACTTAGTGACACTCGTCTCGACAGAATTAAATAAGTACAAACTCAAAGACGCCGCTTTTTATTTGAGTGATATTGAGCTCAAAGATACTGATTTGGCCTGGAAAATAAAACAAATCAGTCAGGGCATCACCCAAAACCTGTATCGTTACCATAAAACCGTATCAAAAAATAATGAAAAACCCTCTCTACGAAGGGTCGTTATCCATGCCCAGAAAGAAAGCGCCCAATCCAATAAAGCCGCTAAAATTGGCCAGGCGGTGGCAAATGGAATGGCAGTCACTCGTGAGTTAGGTAATTTACCTGGAAATATCTGTACGCCAAGCTACCTGGCTAGTGAAGCCAAAAAAATCGGTCGGCAATATGGCATTAAAGTCTCTGTTTTAAATGAAAAACAAATGGAGACCTTAAAAATGGGTTCGTTATTATCGGTATCTCGCGGCAGTCGCCAGCCCGCTAAGTTGATTGTTTTCGAATATAAAGGGGCAACCAAACCGGGAAACCCAATCGCCCTGGTTGGTAAAGGCGTCACTTTCGATTCCGGTGGTATCTCTATTAAACCGGGTGCCGCCATGGATGAAATGAAGTTCGATATGTGTGGGGCCGCCAGTGTGTTTGGTGTGATGCGCAGCCTCGGGGAATTAAAACCAAAAATAAACGTTATAGGTGTGGTTGGTGCCACTGAAAATCTACCGGATGGATTAGCGACCAAACCAGGTGATGTCGTTACCAGTATGTCAGGACAAACCATCGAAGTCCTCAATACAGACGCAGAAGGACGATTAGTACTTTGCGACGCGCTAACTTATACCGAAAAATTCAAACCGAAAGCCGTTATCGACATTGCCACCCTAACAGGTGCCTGTGTGATTGCACTCGGCAAGCAAGGCGCAGGATTACTCGGTAATGACCAAAAGTTGATCGATAAATTATTAACTGCGGGACAAAACGCGGCTGATCGTGCCTGGCAATTACCCTTATGGGATGAATATCAGGAGCAGATTAAGAGTAACTTTGCTGATATGGCCAACATTGGCGGACGCGAAGCAGGCACCATTACCGCCGCCTGTTTCCTCTCTCGATTTGCGAAAAAATTCAAATGGGCACATCTTGATATTGCCGGTGTTGCCTGGGAGTCAGGCGCTAACAAAGGTGCGACCGGTCGTCCCGTGCCACTCTTGATGGAATATATTCTGTCTGAAGCGGGTCGTTAACGGGACTAAATTACCATGACTCGAGTCGACTTTTACATAAGCCCAAGTCAGGCAGCCGACGCCAATTTAAAACTTGCCTGTCGAATCGCCGAAAAGGCCTACAGTAAAAATAATCGTGTTTATCTGCATGCCCAGGACCCGCAACAAGCAAAACAGCTTGACGATCTGCTCTGGGTGTTTCGTGACGGTAGCTTTGTCCCCCATTGCCAAACTGACGACGAACATTTGGCACAGGCACAGGTTGTTATTGGTTGCGACGAGTTACCTGATATTGCACCCGATGTACTCATAAATCTGGCCAATGAGGTTCCAAATTTCTTCACGCGCTTCGAGAGAGTTGCCGAAATCGTCAGTGGTTCGGAACCGGCTCGCAATATTGCCCGTTCCCGCTTTAAATTTTATCGTGAACGGGGATATCCACTCGAAACCCATGAATTAAACAGCTAAGCTTACCCCCATGGCTAAGACTGAAGAACCCAAAGAACTGCTCAATGCCCTTGAATCAATCAAGGGCCTATTAGAGCAAAGTGAAGTCAAACTTAATGCGGCAAAAGAGAGCATTGAGTTAGCGACTCCCGCTCCAATTTCGCCTTTGCCCGTGCCGGAGGTTGAAGAGATCGAAAGCGCTGACGAAGTATTTGCTATCCCGGAATTAGATGAAATCGTCGTCCCTGCCGCTACGGCTGATGCAAAACCCACGGTGGATATAGAGGTCTTAAAGGCCTTTCTCGACGAAATGCAAAAAAATATCGAAAAGACCATGCGCGATAAATTAATGAAAGCGGTGGTCGCCGCTGAAAATGACGTAAAAAAACAACTGCGGGCGTACCTGGATCAACTCCGTAAAATGATGGATGAATAATTACATTATATAAAGAATGACAGATAATTGGTCATAGCGTCTTCGTTATTCATGCATTACACATCTCCCCGTCGGGAGCCATTCTGGAATATCATAATATTGATCTCGAATCGGTTCTAACACTTCTTTGTCATATAATTCATACTTAAATCCAGTCCCGATACCCAAGTGATAATTGGTTTGCTTAAACGGCAATATGATATGCGTAAACGAATCAAAATATTTTGCCTTGTTTTTAACGTCTGCGGATTTACTTAATATCGCTATCCCCTTGCCTTTATACTTAGACCAGTCAGTATTGATCTCCATTTGTCGACCATGGTATGAACCGAGTCCAAACACTAGGACATCTTCTTTTAGATGATAGGCTAAAATAGCCGACTCGCTATAACTCGGTGTTGCCACGGTGAAGTTATCTCGTTTAGAGTTGATCAGATTAACCAGTTCCTCTGCATGCATAGCTAACACGACTTTCTGATAACGTTTTTCGTTATCCAGCAACATATTTGGCATAAAGGCGTATATGATCGCAAAAGCTAAGACATGCAACAGACTAAAGCCCCACATAAAATAGAAACACACTCTTAGCTGACCAAAGTGCAGTAACATAACGACGGCAATAAACAAGAACGGATAAAAACTTAATAGCCAATGCAGCCCGACACTCTTGCCAAACGACAAGCCGACAAACAAGACAACCGGCACCATAAATAAGGCCAAAAACAAGCCTAATCCGCCATTACGTAATGTCTCTAACACCACCGCAGGCTTGCGTAATACGTAAAATACGATTGGCGGGGTAATCAAATAGGTCAATAATAATAAATATTTTGCCAATCCCCAGAATGAAAAATCAAAATCGCTCGTGCGATTAACCAGATTGAATAAATAATTATCCCAGCAATTTAAATAATTCCAATACAGATTGAGTCCGATAAAGGGTAAGGTACCCAACACCACAAAAAAGATGCCGATGTAGGGTTTAATGCCACGGCGTACAAATAAAATAATATACAAGACATAGGCAATTCCAAGCATGCCGGCAAAAAATTTCGAATAAAAGGCCAGGCCGAGCATCAAGCCGGAAAGTAAATACCAACTGCGCTTGTCATGTCGTTGTGCCTTATAAAAACTGACTCCCGATAAAAAGGCAAAAAATATCAAGGGCACATCGGTGGTAATCAGTGGCGCCAATAAATGAACCGGCGTTAACCAGTATAAACCTGCAGCAATCACCGCATTGGTTTTACCGCGCGGTAAGACTATCTGGAAGATCATCCAGCCAATCAGGGTGGTAACCAGAATACTTGGCATTCGTAACCAGAGCGGGTGATCGCTGATCTGCAGCAAAGCGGCCAACCACCAACCAACCATCGGCGGATGATCATAATAACCGAAGTCCAGGTGTTTACCCCAGACGATAAAATAGGCTTCATCACCTGTCATTGGCAAGATCAAAGCCATGCCCACTTTTATCAGGACACTCACACTGAGCAAGATGATAATCGATTGGGCGGTGGTCAATCGGCTAAAAAACATGCTGAATTCTATCCATTATTGTGAATAATCCTATCATTTGGAAATCTGTGATCTTAATTTGGTTACTGATCGGATAATAGCAAACTCGACATCAATTCGTATCGTATCTAATCAGTTATTTGGAAACTCTGAACAATCCGTCCCTGGATTGTCAGAGTAAGCCAAGCAAAAAATATGATTTTTGCCTGGCTTGCAAAATAAATCGTTTAAAACGATTAATTTTGGCAATCCATCCATGGATTGCTGGAAACTCTGAATTAATCAGAGTTTCCTTGGCAGGTATTCTGGGTATAATAACGCCGCTTTTATCAACGATGCAGATGATCACGTGGACAAGACTTACAATCCTAAGAATATAGAACAACACTGGTACCAAACCTGGGAAAAGGAAAATTATTTTGCCCCAAATCCCAGACCGGAACACGATACAACCCCCTATTGCATCATGATCCCGCCGCCCAATGTCACCGGCAGTCTGCACATGGGCCACGGCTTCAATAATACCATTATGGATACCCTGACCCGTTATCATCGAATGAAAGGTTACAATACGCTCTGGCAAGCCGGTATGGATCATGCGGGTATCGCCACACAAATGGTCGTTGAGCGTCAGCTAAACAGTGAAGGTAAAACTCGACACGATCTGGGGCGCGACGCCTTTATTGAAAGAATCTGGGATTGGAAAGAACACTCTGGCGGTAATATAACTCGTCAATTACGTCGTCTCGGATCATCGGTTGACTGGTCAAGTGAGCGTTTCACCATGGACGATGGTTTATCGGATGCCGTCCAGGAGGTCTTTGTGCGTTTGCATGAGCAAGGCCTGATCTATCGTGGCAAACGTCTGGTCAACTGGGATCCGGTATTGCATACCGCGCTGTCTGATCTGGAAGTGATATCAGAAGAAGAGAACGGACACATGTGGCACATGCGTTATCCTCTAACGGATGGTAGTGGTCAATTGATCGTTGCCACCACTCGTCCTGAAACCATGTTAGGTGATAGTGCCGTTGCCGTGCATCCTGATGATGAACGCTACCAACACCTCATTGGCAAGACCATCACCCTACCCTTAGTGGGTCGAGAGATCCCGATCATTGCGGATGATTACGTCGACCCTGAGTTCGGTACGGGTTGTGTCAAAATTACACCCGCTCATGACTTCAATGATTATGAAATGGGTAAACGCCATGATCTGCCCATGCTAAATATTTTTACGGTCGACGCCTGCGTAAATGAAAATGCACCCGAAGTCTATCAGGGACTGGATCGTTATGCCGCGCGCAAAAAGATAGTGACTGATCTTGAGCAGCTCGATCTACTGGAAAAAATTGAAGATCATAAATTAATGGTCCCGCGCGGTGATCGCAGTGGTAAAGTGGTTGAACCTTATCTAACCGATCAATGGTTTGTAAAAATTGGGCCATTAGCTGAACCCGCTATTGAAGCGGTTGAAACCGGTAAGATTAAATTCATACCCGATAACTGGAAAAATACCTATTACGAGTGGATGCGTAATATTCAGGACTGGTGTATTAGCCGCCAGATCTGGTGGGGGCACCGTGTGCCGGCCTGGTATGACGAACAGGGTAACGTCTACGTCGCACGAAACGAACAGGAAGTTCGTGATAAAAACAACCTGGCCGACAATGTTAAATTGAGTCAGGACAATGATGTCCTGGATACCTGGTTTTCATCGGCATTATGGCCGTTTTCAACACTCGGCTGGCCCGAGCAAACCGAAAATTTAAAAACCTTTTATCCGACATCCGTATTAGTCACCGGATTTGACATTATTTTCTTCTGGGTTGCACGCATGATCATGATGGGGCTTAAATTTACCGGAGAAGTTCCGTTTCGTGAAGTCTATATCCATGGTCTGGTTCGGGATTCCCATGGCCACAAAATGTCCAAGTCAAAAGGTAACGTACTTGATCCAATCGATCTGATCGATGGTATAGAACTTGATACCTTATTAGAAAAACGCACCAGTGGCATGATGCAGCCACAATTAGCTGAAAAAATCGTTAAGTTAACTCGTAAAGACTTCCCGGATGGTATACCCGCATTTGGTACCGATGCATTGCGTTTCACATTTGCCGCACTCGCGTCAACCG
>CAMYMO010000475.1 GCA_947259425.1 uncultured Ectothiorhodospiraceae bacterium
TGAGGATGTGATCATACCCGCCAAAAAACGGGGCTATCAAACCATCTCGATCGCCGGGATCTCGATGGGCGGATTGGGCTCGATTCTATACACCCATAAATTTCCAAATGATATTGATCGCATCTACCTGGTTTCCCCGTTCCTGGGCAAAGATGAGGTTCATGATCAGATTCGCCAGGCCGGTGGGCTCAACCAATGGCAACTCAAACAAGAACACGCCGATGACTGGAATTATTTTATCTGGCAGCGTTTAAAGGTGATTATCCAGGACCCGGTGTTGAAGAAAAAATTATTTCTCGGCTATGGTGAACAAGACAAATTAAATGGCCATGATGTATTGGCTCAAGCACTGCCGAAACAACAAGTGATCACCTTACCAGGGGGACATAAAGATGTAATCTTTGCCGAGATATGGAAGCATATGAATAAGAAAGGTTTCTTAAAAATCGTTCTTTAATTTGGTCTTACTTATTAATTATATTTATCTCTAATCTAAGTTAAATGTAAGCACCTCTTCATAGATAATCTATAGTTAACACTAGCGATCGATTCTTTTAAACAAGGAGGATACGCTTATGAATACTGATGACATCAGAGACATCGTCGAAGACAAAATTGCTGAAGAAGCGAGCACCAATCATTTTAGAGACCAATATACCCAAAATATTTCAGATCCAGTCGCTGAGCAGGTCTTATCGTTTGTTAAGAATTATTTAAGAATCACCCCTGATGTAATGGACCAGACCTATCATGCGGCGAGTCAGGTGGGTTTGGCCGAAATGTATCAGCCTATCTATAATGCAACGTTTAGTTACTGGCAGGAAGAATATGATTATATTCCCGATCATGTTGGCATTGTCGGTATCTGTGATGATGCCTATCTCTCTTTGGCGTTGATGCAGCTAATTGCGAGTTCAGTCGTACCCTCTACCGGGGTGGTGTTGATCCAGGGGTTTGACCTGGCAGAACAAAATGACTCCATGGGACTGGTGATTGGTGCCACCGTAAAGGCACAACTCGACACGGCGGTCGTGACGACCTTCTCCTCGATTCAAGTGCAAAACTCTTTAAATGATTTATTTGCTGCGGCGATGGGCGGTGCGGTATTCGGTGGGATGGCCGGTTATGGAAGTCAAATGGCGGGCTTACAAAGCATGGTTAATCAACAACGAATTGAGGAAGACGTGAATACACAATTGGGTGCAATGGGTATTTTCTAATAAAGGAGACAATCATGGGCGCAAAAATAACCTTGCTTGCCGAGGGGGACGCACTGGATATTGATAAAACCGAAGAACAACTGGTTACGTTAAACGATATACAAATTGAAGAGGCGGAAACCGATCGTGGTTTAATGGGGACAGCATTAATTGTTGGTAAATGGATTATCGAATATGCCGGGGATATTGGCAAACTGGTGGATTCATTAATCAAGATAAGAGAAAGCCAACCTGAGGGCGTAAAGTTAAAGTTAAAACACGGTAATCTGGATGTCGAGATCGAAAACATACACCGAGATGAGCTAATTAATATATTACACGAGCTTAAGGAGTTGAATGCGGCGGCTGAGGCCTTGTAAGACATATAGCAAAAGGGTGACACCATGGACATTAGCAGTGCGGTACCGAGTAAATTAGAGCTTTTACTAAAGTTATCAAAACTGCAAATCGATTTTTCCGGTGCATTCGTTGAAGCCAATTTGGCAAAAAGTCGAAATGATTTCATCACTGCTGATCACAATTTCGAAAAGCAATACGAACTCGGGATGGAAATCCTCAAATGTTCGGAACTTCATAACCAACATCATCCTGATCCGGTCGAGATTGAAAGTTTAATCAGAACCTTGACCAATGGATTATCGATTCATGCCGATTTACTCCAGGCAGATGGACAATTACCAAAAGCTGAAGCAAAACGAAAAATCATTCGTGATTTAACCCTCCAATATCTTGGTCAGTCCGATCAGGCGGAGCTTGAGCGTTCACAGGCCAGTGCATTAATCTCCCAAGGTCGTTTTAATGAGGCATTACAATCGCTTGCCATTGCCTCGGATCACTTTCATTTGCAAGGCGATGAATTAACGCGAGCAAGAGTCACGCTGGATATGGCCGATCTGTTAAACTGGTTAGGTGATTTTGAACGGGCGCAAACAACCTTAAAAGAAGCCGAACATGCGGTGGCTGATCGTCTGCAAGACAAGACGCCACAAGATTCTGATGTTTTATCCGAACTGATGAAAAACATTGGTAGCATCATGAATGGTGAAGGCAATCCAGGAACTGCCGAAAACACCATGGCGCTTTACCGTATATCGGTTGAGCTGGATTACTATCAAGGTTTAATAAGTCGATCATTGGGGGACGTCGATCTTGCTGAAGCATGTTTTAGAAAAGTATTACCAGAATATCAAAAACTTGGAGTCGGGGCGGCAGTAGAGTATCAACTGGCCGCGATAACGCTTGAACGTGGTGAAGCAGACTCTGCACTCGAAACGATTGCACAACTTCAACCATTATTTGAAAGTGACATGCAACTACGCCCTAAACTCGCCGCCTTATTGCGGGTTAAAGGCGATGCTTTACTCGCATTGAATGAAAACGAACAGGCCGCTGAAACCTTTCGTCGTGGTGTTGATGAATTAAACACGTATTATGACCCGGATATCCTATGGCGCGTGCAGGCAAGATATGCATTTTCATTACAAAGACTGGGTCAGATCGAAGAGGCGTTATCAACTTATCAGCGTGCGTCGCAAACCATTGATCATTTACGTAAATCTTCGCTGGGTTATCGGCTTGATAACTTATATCTAAAAGATAAAATCGAGATGTTTTCACAGGCAATTTCACTCAGTGCAAAAGAAAACCGTGCCGAACTCTGTGTCGAGTTTATTGACATGATTAAGTCTCGCATGTTGACCGCGATCTTATCGGCTAACGACCATCATATAGCAGAAGAATCCTCCGACACGGAGTTTGCAGACTTAAGCCGTGAGATCGATAACCTTGAATTTAAAGGATTCCGTGATGGCAATGCGTTGGAACTGCGCCAGCAACGTGAAACTTTATTGGCAAAGCGGGCTGCGTTGATCGAACGAAAACGCATCGCCGATCCACGTTGGAAGGTATTGAGTGCGCCTGCGGCGTTTAGTATCAATGCGTACCAACAGGCATTAGCCAGCGGTGATCAGGCCTGTATCTCATTATTTATTAGTAACGAATCGACCGTTAATGCCGTCCTGATTAGTCGAGATCAAGTTAAAGTTGAACAATGCACTATAACAGATGAAGTTTTAGCCAAACTCCAGCGGTTTTCAAAAAATCTGCAACAGCCTAAACCGGACGCGACATTAAACGATATATCATTAAGCCTGGCAGTCGGGGCAAAACATTTATTACCGACTGATTTGCTGGAGGCAGCGCTAAACTATGAGGGATTGATAGTGATTCCTCACGGCCAGCTGCATTTAATTCCCTGGGCAGGATTAATCTACAAGGGTAAACGTTTGTTTGAATACCTGCCGACATCAATATTACCCAATCTAAGTTGTATCACCAATTTTCATAACTCGTTAGTGATCTCACCGAAAGCGGGATTCATTGGTCCACCGGATTACGATCAATTTGACGCCCTGGCGAATTTAGAGTTGGCCAGACACGAAGTACAAGCCTGTGCCCAGATTCATCGTGACAATGGTACGTTGGTCAAAAAAGAAATGATTGGCAATGATGCGAATTCAAAAAACTATTGGGCGCTCACGTCGGCGCTCGATAATGGACTGCTACACATTAGTTGTCATGGTGTGCTTGAACCCTTTGAGCCGATGAATTCAGGTTTATTATTTTCGAACGAAAAACTCGATGCGGCTGAAATCATCAGCCATCGCACTAATATCTCTGAAGTGATTTTAAGTGCCTGCAGCTCAGGTTGGCGTCCAATGGAGGCGCAGAATGTTAAACTGGTTGGTGATGATATCTTAGGCTTACCGAGCGCCTTCCTGGAAGCGGGGGCGAAGAGTGTCCTGGTCAGTGTTCCCCCGGCAGGAGATGCGACCACTGCTGAGTTTATGCAACATTACCACCAGCAACGCGCGTCTGGAAATTTACCAATGTCATCCTTACAGGCCACCCAAAAATATATGTTAGACAAAGGCATTGCGCCTTATAAATGGGTTGGCTTTACCTTGTATGGATGCCAATAACCATTAACCATGGTAACGGGAGCTTGAGCTTGCAAGAAGAAACCGGCTCATAATATAAATTCTAGATTAGGATCGGGTATATTAATTACGGTGTGTTCTGCTCCATAAATAAAAACACATTATAGGCATTGCGCCGATTTGCCTCGTCAAAGGCAGGCAAAAACATAAACTCACCCCAATCTATTTCGTCATAAGCCTCGGCAAATGGCGTCCAGTTTTCGACGGCATTTTTCATATTGTCTCTTAATAACGACAAATAGTCATAGGTTGAAGTCACTAACGCATTTGGATCTTTGGCCAAAGGGCCATGACCCGGTAATACCGCAGAGACATTGACATCGCGCATACCTTCTAACGCCTTTAACCAGTTAAAAATATTGGCACGACCAATAAACGGAATGCGACCTTCGAAAATCAAATCACCGGAAAACAAAACATTATCCGGGGCCACCAACATGGTCAGGTCACCTTCGGAATGGGCGTTGCCTAAAGAAGTAATCTTAAAATCAATGCCGCCTAAACTGAATTGGTGTTGGTCTTTAACATATTGGTCAGGTACGACAATGTGGGTGGCTTCATTCACCCAGGGCTTTAATTCTTCACGCCGGGTCGCCAGTAGATTATCGGCAGCTTCAGAGCCCAAATAGAGACGCGCCCCTTGTGGCGCGATAATTTTTGCACCGAGTTCTTTAAACACCTGCAAGCCGTAGATATGGTCGGCATGGTAATGGCTAACCACCACCACCTTGACGGGCTTATCCGTGACTTTACGAATCTCGGCCAACAACTTTGCAGCCAGCGAAGGGGTGCCCAACGCATCGAAGATCACCACGCCATCGTTCGTCACGACAAAACCGGCGTTGGAAATAAAGCCCTTGTTCTGCGTGGCCGCGCCTGCCTGGCCTTGGACAAAATAGACATGCTTAGAGACCTTATCGGCCTTGAATTCCACATCAACGGCTGGGTAGGAGGTGGTTAGCTCAGATTTAGTCTTCGCCAGGGCCGAGGCCGCCAGGCTAAACGATAAGCTGACTATTAATAAAAGGGTGGAAGCGAGGTAATAATTTTTAAATTGCATCGTTATCTATATTAATTAGTTAATTTAAGTTGAGGCCAGTTAGTAGAGGCTAATTAACGAATTTAGTTCCTGACCAGGAAATATCCATAATCAATGTTGGCTCGCTCTACAGAATGGGGCGTATCTTACGTTAAAAGTTTGTTCGCGGACACCCGAAAAACTGATGTCATTGATTAATCGAGCGCCATTGTTTATTCGAGTTTCACTGGGTAAGCGCCAGTTATTTAAGTTATTGAAAAACGAGCGTTAATTTGGGTATTGGGCCGATACCTAACTTACGTGGGCGGAAAATACTATGAAATCAGCTGAGACCATTTGGCAAAACCAGCACAAGCGGAGACGACGCGAGTAGGGGAGCAGGATAGTGTTGTAGTCGAAAAATATGATCCAGATCCAAGATTGTTTGGTTAAAATGGGCAAAATCGATGCTGAACACACCATTCAAGCGGTAGGGTGACACCCAGTTGGGAACTTCAACAATGACGCTTTATCGGTGCCTTTGATTCAGTCGTTAGCGAAAAAAAAATATGAAAATAAGAATAAGAGAGTCCACTGCAAACGACAAAGCGTCGATTAGAAAAGTACATCTTGGTTCCTTCGATTTGTCAGAAAACGAAGTCGTCGCTCAATTGGCGCTTGATCTTCTAGAGGACCCGACCGCAAGGCCGATGCTTTCGCTTGTCGCCGAGGAATACAATCAAGAGGAAAACAATCAGGTTGTCGCTAATATCATTTTTACCACGGTCAATATTAAGG
>CAMYMO010000476.1 GCA_947259425.1 uncultured Ectothiorhodospiraceae bacterium
CCTTCATACGCACGCTTTTTTTAATCACGGCATGCGCCGCAATGCGATTATTATTTCCCAGCACCGCGTCTTCTTCTATGATGGCAAAAGGTCCGACAATATTATCCTGACCTAAATTCGCCTTGGCCGAGACCAATGCGGATGGGTGTATTTGGTTTGTCACTTAACATAACCCTTTTTTGTTGTTTTCAATCATTACCGATTACTTTAGCATCTAGGAGCGTATGATGTTAAAAACCCTAGAAAATCTCAACTTTAACAACAGCTTTGCCCGGCTAGCAGATAACTACTATAGCCGAGTCGACCCAACGCCCTTTTCAAAACCAACGCACTTGATTAGCTTTAATCATGCCGTTGCCGAATTGATTGGTTTAGATCCTGAACAACGGCATCGTCGTGAATTTTGTGACTATATAACCGGCAAACAGACCTGGCCGGGCAGCGATCCACTCGCCATGCTTTACGCCGGACATCAATTTGGCCAGCGGGTAACCCAAGTAGGCGACGCGCATGCGATCCTACTCGGTGAAGTTAATCACCGCGGAGCAACCAACTGGGATCTGCAACTCATCGGCGGCGGCATGACACCTTACTCAAGTCCGGGCGACGGCCGTGCGCAATTACCAGCAACGATAAGAGAATACCTGTGCTCCGAGGCCATGCACGCATTGCACATTCCAACGACGCGCAGCTTATGTGTGGTGGCGGCTGAGGATGAGCGATATGGTGAAACGATGGAGACCGAGGCCATGTTAGTGAGAGTGGCGGATAGTCATGTACGATTTGGCTCCTTTGAAGTCTTTTACTATCGTGAACAATATGAACAGATCAAAATACTCGCCGATTACGTCATCGAACAGCATTTTCCTGAATTGATAGATTCAAAAAATAAATACAATGATTGGTTAAAAGCGATCATAAAACGTACCGCACATTTAATTGCGCAATGGCAGACGGTTGGTTTTACCCATGGGGTAATGAACACCGACAATATGTCGGTACTCGGACTAACGCTTGATTACGGTTCGTATGGTTTTATCGAGACATTTGACCCGGGTTACCGATCTAACCATTGCGATCATCATGGTCGTTACGCCTTCGACCAACAGCCCAGTATCGGCTTGTGGAACCTGAGTTGTCTGCTGCAGGCGCTAACCCCAATATTAAATACAGAAGAAGCCATGGATTGTTTAAAGGATTACGAAAGTATTTTCTTTAATCACTATTATGATTTAATGGGTAAGAAACTGGGGATGCTGGAAACCGATGAAGAGGCGATTGATATCATCAATGGCCTGTTGAAGCTCATGGTAGAGGATAAGCGTGACTATACGAATACCTTACGCATGCTCGGCAACTTCAAAATCGCCGAAATCGATCAACGTTTACGGGATCATTTTATTAGTCGAGCCGAGTTTGATCGCTGGGCCGATATTTATACTGCTCGACTGGAAAAAGAGAATCTATTAGACATTGAACGCAAAAAACGAATGGATGCAGTCAATCCGAAGTTTATTTTACGTAATCACCTGGCTCAACAGGCTATCGATAAAGCCACCCGAGAAAAAGATTATGCTGAAATTGAGAAGCTTTTTACGATCTTAAGCGATCCGTTCAGTGAACAACCTGAACACGAAGCGTATGCAGCCGAATCACCAGACTGGGTAGAAAGCATGAGCGTCGGGTGCTCATCCTAATCTTTTTATTGTTATTTTTTTAATTCATATTTCTTCAATAAAATGCCTTCATCACCGCAACACGAGGCAGCACACTTTTTTACTTGATGCACTTCATTCGGATCGGATGACAAATATTGACTAACCGTTAAGTTCTCATCGGCACAGTCACAACCCTTATCATCGTATACGTAAACATTTTTCAACCCGACTTGTTTCGCAACATCATAGGTTTTATGTAACAGCTCAGTACTGGTTGGCGGTATATCTGATAATTTGTATGCTGGAAAAAACTTGGTGATATGCCACGGGCTATCACTACCGAGCCGATTATAAATCCATTTGGCAATGCCTTTTAACATATCAAGATTATCATTTTTAGTCGGAATAATATTGGTACGTGTTTCAACGTGCATGCCTAATTGATTCGCCATCTCTATTGAGTTCAGGATATCCTCTACCTTTGAAGCACGACAGATATCCTGATAAAAGCTCTCATCAAGACTCTTAACATCCGAGCACAACACATCGACATGTGGCGCAATCTCTTTTAACGCCTCATCCGTAACAAAACTATTTGATACATAAACCGTATACAGACCTGCGTCCCGGGCTAATTGAGCAACATCACTGACATATTCCAACCAAACAGCAGGCTCTGAGTAGGTAAACGCGATGCCCTGTACCTGGTGTCTTTGCGCCACTTCGATCATTTGTTGCGGTGAGACATATGCCTCGGTTGACTCCCCCTTTGCCAGACCATCTAAAGCGGAGACACCCCAGGAAATATCCAGGTTATGACAACCGCCACAGCGAAAACTACAGCCGTAACTGCCGATCGACATCACCTGACTACCGGGTTGGAAGTGCTTGACGGGTTTATCTTCAATGGGAGAAACATCAATCGCCGAGATAATGCCATACGATAAGTTGTACAACGTGCCATTACGGTTAACATGAGCCTGGCAAAAACCCCGTTGTCCATGTTTTAAGCGACAACGCCAACTGCATAGATGGCAACGCGTGGTCCCATCTGGCATTTTTTCCTGTAAACGCGTTTCCTGCAACTGATAATTCTGTGTCATTTTTTCAGGATTAACGTTTACTGAATTTTTGGTATCGGTATGCATAATTTTCTCTCACTTGAAACGTCGGAATCACATACAAAAGTGAACATCCTGTGGATTCCCGATAAAAGCATTCGGGAATGACGTTAAATTTAATTTCAAAAGTTACCAGATTAACTATCCCACCTGGCTCAACTTCCAGACTGGTGCAATGACAAAATTCAAATGGGCATGGGCAGTGCGCAGCGCATGCTCCACTTCTTCAGTCGTATCCGCATAAGCAAAAATAAAACCTAAATAACTCGATCCATCGGGTAATGGAATCAGCTCATGACCTTCTCTAATTTGAATATTAATTTCATCGATATGATCAACCGCCTGTGCGGCCAACATCCCTTCGATACGTTTCAAGATTCCAGCTTTCGGGATCGGTATCATCAATACCCCAGCAGCATGTTGTTGAGGTTCAATCTCAAAACGCTGCCCCATCGCATGTTTCAATACAATTTCTTCTAAACTATGTCCGGTACCCACGCTAAGTAAACGCGCGCATAGACCACCGATGGTTCGAGCGGCTACTTCGATGATAAAAACCTGACCATCTCGAATACGGCATTCAGCATGTATCGGTCCTTCAGTTAAGCCATAAGCATTGCAGGCCTGTTGTAAAACTTCAGTAATATTGTGTTGAGTTTCTTTTCCTAACTTGCTCGGACTAAGGTAATAATTCTCTTCAAAATAAGGACCATTCATTGGTTCCGGTTTATCAAAAATCGTTAGTAACTTTAATTCACCTTGGTACAACATGCCTTCGATGGCAAATTCATCGCCTTCAATAAACGCTTCAACCAGTAAATATTTTTTTGCATCCAGGCTTAAGTCATTCATGGAATTTAATAATTGCGTAATGCGATCAATAGCCTTCAATAATTCCGTTTGATCATTAGCCCGAATCACTCCACGACTTCCGGCAAGGGCAACCGGTTTTACCACTACTGGAAATACGATCGGCGTAAGTTGTTGCTTAAGATCAATACTCAAATCCAATCGCCAATGTTCTGGTTTGCTCACGCCATAACTTTTCAATCTTTCACGCGCCAAATCTTTGCGTTGCGTAAGCAGCACGGCAGCAGGATCGTTATGCGGCAAATTAAGCGCCTGGGCAATGCGCGCAGCCAATTCGGTCGTATAGTCATCCGTGGCAATCACACCGACAACATTGTAATCCTGGATGGATTCCAGTAACTGCGTATAAAGTGAATCTGGCTCGGTAAAATCAAGGTGAATGCCATGGGCATAGGCACTGATCAAAGAGTGTTTGCCATCGGAGGCAATCAGGGTGTTGATCGCTAAGGTTTCCGCCGCTCGTGTAAAGGCGAAGGTTCGGTAGCTACCATGCGGAGCAATAATGAGCACGCAGGGCGCACCATTATTGATTGGATTCATGTTTCGCTTAACGCAGAATTGTTCGGGAGTGCTGACTTTGCTTTAGCCGCAACCGCCGCCACTCGCACCACAAGCATTACAACCGCCTGTGCCACCGACACTTTTGAATACATTGTTAAACACAAACGATTTGTTGGGTCCGTTATCGACAAAATCTATATCGCAACCTTCCAGATAGGCCAAAGCAAAGGCATCGACCACCACTTTAAATCCATTGCCATCGATGGTTTTGTCGGTCTCGGCGACCTGCTCTGCGTAAGTCATGCCGTAGGTCATGCCACTGCAGCCGCCGCCACTGACAAAAATACGAATACCTTCAATATCCTCTTCAACGCTGTCGATCAGATTTTTCAACTGTTCGGCCGCGATCGGGCTGATCTTGATTTCTGACTCCGAAACTTGAGTCTGATAAGCAACTTGTGACATAGGACTTCTCCAGAATTTCAATTTATCAATAAAGCATTTTATCGATAAGCAATTATATGTATAAATTTGGCAACAATGTATTAGATATCTATTATACTAGCAAAATTCAAGCACCATCTCGATATAAAGATTGAAACAGGAGTTCTCATACGATGCGTATGGTTAAATGTGTAGTATTGAA
The DNA here is from genome assembly GCA_947259425.1 of uncultured Ectothiorhodospiraceae bacterium. GTDB lineage: Bacteria > Pseudomonadota > Gammaproteobacteria > UBA6429 > Thiohalophilaceae > SZUA-24. Next base: position 4,797 of record CAMYMO010000476.1, read on the forward strand.
AAAAGAGGCTGAAGGTCTTGAAAACCCACCCTATCCAGGTGAATTGGGCGAACGGATCTTTGAAAATGTCTCCAAACAGGCTTGGACCGACTGGCTTAACCGCTTAACCACCATCATCAATGAAAACCAGTTGAGTACCGCCGATCCGAGCAACGTTGCCATCATCGAGCAACACATGCGGGGGTTTTTGTTCAGTGAAGGCGACATGGGCGGGGCCCCAGAAGGCTTCTCTGCGGCTGGCGGCAAAAAATAGATCATGCGCACGCTCAGCGAATATGCCATTAGCGATTTAAAGCTGATCTATCAAATGTTGCATGAACGGCTGCCGAGTGATCCGATGCTGATGGACAGTGAGCTTCTACAAGATTTACAGACCTACCTACAACAACAAGCCAGCCAGGATGGCATCGATGTCTCTTTACATGCTCAATGGGCGAGTTGGTTAAACGATGGCGCTCCATTAAAGGGGCTTTGATCAACGACTATGAAATTCTGTAGCCATTGTGGCCATGGCGTGTCACTTCGAATACCGGAAGGCGATAACTTACCCCGCTTTATTTGCGATCATTGCGGCACCATCCATTACCAGAATCCCAATATTGTCACCGGTTGTCTGCCTGTTTACGAAGACAAAATCCTGCTCTGCAAACGCGCCATCGAACCCCGCCATGGCTACTGGACCTTGCCGGCGGGTTTTATGGAAAATCAGGAAACACTGGAACAGGCCGCGATGCGTGAATCGGCAGAAGAGGCTTATGCCAATGTCGAAATAGAGCAGCTTTACACGGTATTTAGCCTGCCCCATGTCAACCAGGTCTATATCATGTTTCGAGCTCGGCTACTCGATGAAAACTTTAAACCCGGTATCGAGAGCCTGGAGGTTAAACTATTTTCAGAAGATGAAATTCCCTGGGATGATTTGGCCTTTCGTACCATTCATTACACGCTCAAATATTTCTTTGAGGATAGAAAAAAAGACCAGTATACGATGCGTTCGCATCGGGTCGAACCTGCCCCAAAATAGCCAATTAATTCATTAAATCAATCATCGGATCGCGCCATTTTGCACGGATAACAAGCCATTCGCCCTCGGCTTTTTGCCATTCCGACACCAGCTGAAGTACCCGCCCCGTCTCAGGCAAGGTCTGATTGCGACCGGCCAAAACCAGATTACAGCTCACCTTGGCCGTCTTTGGCTCAGCTGTATTTTCAAGCTCAACTTCGAGGTTATT
>CAMYMO010000477.1 GCA_947259425.1 uncultured Ectothiorhodospiraceae bacterium
AAATGGCAGGTATGGGGCATCTGGGTGTCAGCATTGTAGATGATATACATCAGGCGATGGATGAGTTTGATGTCTTAATTAATGCCTTTGACGTCATGCGTCATAAAATTTCAGATTCAGTAGCTCGCATTCAACGACGTGAAGAAAATTTACGTCTTTACGAAACCATTATGGCGACGACAACAGATCTAATGTCTTATGTCGATTTAGAGTACAAGTATCGAGCAATAAATGAAGCCTATCTTAATTTTTATAATTACTCTCGGGGTGAAATTATTGGCCAGCATGTTAGCACGTTATTAGGAGATGCTTTTTTTAATGAACAAGTAAAACCAAATATCGATAAAACGTTTGCAGGTCGACATGTCTCTTTTATATCACGACTACAAAATTCAGACGGAAAAGTTATTGATATAGAAGTAAATTACTATCCTTATTATGGCGGGAGTGCTTCTGTTCAGGGAGCCGTTGTCAATGTACGTGATATAACTCAAAGAATGCAGGCAGAGAAGGACAAATTGCGTAATGTTCAGGTATATCAAGCGCTCGCACAACACAGTGCAATGCGTTTTAGTCATTTCTTGATGAGCAGTTTAAAATTATTACAGGATGTATTTCAAGCGAGGATGGCTTTTGTAGGCCGCCTAGTAGCAGATTCGACGAGAATTAATACCGAATGTATGTTGGATGGCACAAGGGTTATGCAAAACGTGGAATACGAGATAGTTGGGACGCCCTGCGAAGCAGTGCAAAAAAATAACGAATCATTTATATATGATAATTTAATTAATCAATTTCCAGAAGATCATTTTTTGGCAGAACAAAATATAGAATCTTATTTTGGCGTGCCCCTGATTGATACAAACAACGATATGATGGGCGTTCTTGCGGTTATGGATATAAAACCACATGCAAAAGAAGAATGGCATAGGGATACCCTGAATGTATTCGCGGCACGCATTGCGATTGAAATGGAACGTTCAGATGCATTAGCAAAACTGGAGTATTATAACGAGGAACTTGAAAAACAGGTTTATGCCAGGACCATCGATCTCCAGGAATCCGTTAAAGAGTTAGAGTCATTCAGTTACTCAGTATCACATGACCTGCGAACTCCACTGCGGGCTATAAATGGTTATACACAAATACTACTCGAAGATAATATACAGGATTTGGATGAGGCTGGAGTAGGATACTTAACCAAGATTCACAGTGCGAGTAAGAAGATGGGGGAGTTGATTGATAGCCTGTTAAAACTTTCGCGTATTACTCGCCAGACTTTGGAGTATGTTGATATTAATTTAAGTCACGTTGCCACTGAACATATTGATCATCTGCAATACGATGATATAAAAAATCGAGATATAAAAATTGAAGAAGATATACATTGTTATTGCGATCCAGGGTTATTAAAAGTAGCCTTGGGTAACTTGTTGGATAATGCGATCAAATACACGGCTAAAGAGCAACATCCTGAGATTGAAGTGGGTTCGATTGAACAAGACGGTGAAAGAATTTATTTTATAAGAGATAACGGGGTTGGCTTCGATAGCCGTTACGCACATAAATTATTTTCCCCTTTCCAACGTCTGCATCCTGATTCAGAATTTCAAGGGATGGGCATTGGTCTGGCTACCGTGCAGCGAATTTTTCATCGTCATGGTGGTCGGGTTTGGGCTGAGTCAAGTCCAGGAAAAGGGGCAACGTTTTATTTTACTATCGGTAGTCACACCAATTCTGCAGTAGCGTGATTTTATTTCGGCGGTGGTACATTCGTATTAAGCCAGTATTCCCCAAGCGATTTTAGCGTGTTACAAAATACAGTGTAGTCGACGGGTTTACGCACATAACTGTTAACCCCGTATTCGTAACCGCGTTGAATATCGATACGTTCATCAGAGGTTGTTAGTAAAACGGTTGGAATTTGACTGGTCACTTCTGAATTGCGAATTTCTTTTAACACACTCAAACCATTCACTTTTGGCAGATTAATGTCGAGCAATATTAATTGCGGCAGTTCGTTAATATTTCTCGATTCGTATTTACCCTTTGCAAATAGAAAGTCGAGTGCCTCCTGACCATCCCGACAAACGGTAATATCAAAATCCGCTTCGAGTCGTTGAATGGCCCTGAAGGTGAGTTCTATATCACTATTATTGTCTTCCACTAACAGGACGATTGGGGCCTGAACTACCGAGGTAGAGTCGCCGTCGTTAAGTTTATGCAGTTGGACCGTTATTTTTTCAAAGCCAATCTCTCGACACCAGGTGAGAGCGGTATCAGAGGTTTTAAAGATCCGAGGTTTGCCGCGCTTGAGGGTAAGTACCTGCACATCGCCATTTTCCGCCTCGTTAAGCTCAATGAGCCAACCCCCCTCAGTAGCCGCATAGCGTACTGTCGCCCCACTCCAGTGGCTGGCGCTAAACAGGAGCTTTACGTCACGTTCATTCATTCAATCATGTCCATGATTTGAAAGTTCCAATATACCCAAAAGAGGAATTATGGGGAAGTTTATTTCTTATTCATTGAACGACTAATCTGAATGGATAGGCTGTGTCTGAAGGTCTGATAATGGTTTGATTGGTATCCGAAGGGATAAATAAACCTATAACTTAACTTCGACCTGATTGAATCCGATACGTACGCAACATCGAAGCGCCGCATCGGTTGTTTTAAACAAGCGTGGATCATTCGAACGCTTGGACACCAGAAACTGGCGATTTTCGTTCGTGTCGACCATCATAATGGTCCAACCACTATTGTTTTCAGTCGGTTCAACAATGACGTTTTTAAGGTCATTTGACTCAAATAGTAATCTGGCTTCCCGTTCCTGCATTCTTGGGGCCCCTATAGTAATAAAATGGGAGTATCTGAAATATAAATCAAATCCAGAAAATTGAAAGCGAAAATTGTGACTTTTTATTAATAATTAAGTCTTGGCTTGTTTACCTGGCCAGATTATACAAATTGGGCATTTAAAATAGGTTGAAAATCATACATTTGTAATATTTTAAAAAGAGCTGAGTGGTTTTTTGGCCGCGTTGGGTGTTTTGTTAAAGATCGTCAACTCAAGTGAATCTGCCGTCAGTGTCGCGTATATTTTATATTGTATATGGGAACCGTAATTAGGGTACAAGGGAACTGACTACATGCAAGTATATTCAAAATCGGCATCATCCTTAGCAAATAGCAAACGCGTTTTTCTGGTGGATAATAATCCTGATAACATCGCAGTAACACGCCGATCATTTGCTACGGAGGGGTTTTCTGTTCACCTCGAAGTCTTTCAAACTGTCGATGCGGTTGTCCGCCTTTTTAATGGCGAGCATGAATTCGACTATCCCAATCTAATTCTTATCGATTCAAATCTACCCAATGACGGAAACTTTAAATTAGTCGCATGGATTCGTCGCAACCCGGCTCTATTGCTTATCCCCATTGTTGTCATCGGTCATGGCCATTCTGAAACCGAGATCATTCGTAGCTATGAGTTAGGCGCAAGTAGTTATATTCAAAAATCGATTGATTTTACGGATTACGCTATTCAATTAAAGGAAGTCTGTTCTTATTGGCTCGATCTAAACGTGCTTCCTGCCCATAAAAAATTTAGTAAATCAGCATAACGGACTGCTTTGTCGGAATTTAATAAGGCTGTACGTGAAAAAATGCCTCACCTGGCATACGCTTTATTAGATACTGGCGATTAAATAAAAAAAATAATGTTTTTCCGTTGCTGTTTTGGGCGATTGATATGCCTATTTTGGACAGACTTGATTTATCTGACTACTATAACCTTTATCCCCCTCATTGTTATTTAAACATCTGTTTTTATCTTGGCTAGTATTAGGTTTCGTAACAACTATGATAAATCAGCATTTGAATGTCCTTATCGTTGAGGATTCTGAGGACGATACATTTTTACTTGAGCGAGAATTAAAGCGTGGTGGGTTTCTTCCGGCATTAACAAGGGTTGTCAACGAAGCGGACGTTATTACGGCTTTACAAGATCCCAATTGGGACATTGTTATCTCAGATCATAATATTCCCGGGCTTTCATCAGAGATCGTACTGGAGTTGGTACAGGCTTCTGGTTTGGATGTGCCATTCATCATTGTGTCAGGTAGCATCGGTGAGGATATTGCCGTTTCGGCGATGCGCACCGGTGCACACGACTATATTATGAAAGACAACCTGACGCGGTTAGTGCCTGCGATTAATCGTGAATTGCGTGAAGCAGAAACACGTCGAGCACACAAAAAGGCGCAAGAAGTCATTAACTATCTTGCTTATCACGATTCCTTAACCGGATTAAGCAATCGACATGTTATTGAAGATCGAATTAATCGATTACTTTTAGATTCTTCGCAAGAACAGCAATCTCATATTTTACTGTATATCGATCTTGACCAGTTTAAGATCATTAATGATACCAGTGGCCATATTGCCGGTGATGAACTGTTAAAGCAGTTAGCGCGTTTGCTAAAAGGACTGATTCGAAATGACGATATCTTGTCGCGATTGGGTGGTGATGAATTCGGTGTATTATTGAAGAGTTGTGGTATCAAGCAAGCTGAACAGATAGCAAAAAATATTCTCACCGTGATTCAGGATTTTAAATTTGTTTGGGACACGAAAACCTTTACCGTTGGTGCCAGTATTGGTTTAGTTGAGTTTACCGGTAACATGTATCGGGACATGGCCTCGGTATTAAGTGCCGCAGACATGGCTTGTTACACTGCGAAAGATTTGGGACGAAATCGAATTCATGTTTACTCAGAGGAAGAGGTTAATATCCTGCGGCGACAAGGTGAAATGCTTTGGGTCTCAATCATCAATGAGGCTTTACAGAAGGATCATTTTTGCCTTTACCAGCAAAAAATATTGCCATTAGCTTTAGAGGACAGTGAGCATTACCAGATTGAATTTTTAGTTCGCATGCTGGATCACAATGGTGAACTTATTTTACCCGGTGCATTTATACCGGCTGCAGAACGCTACAATCTGATGAACCAAATCGATTGCTGGGTGATCAAAAATGCGTTTGCTGCTTTTGTTGAGATGCAGGCGTTGCCAGTGCCTCCGCAAATGGCCTTTATCAATTTATCAGGGGTTTCATTTTGTGATGAAAATACCCTGACGGTTATTAAACAAGAATTAATTAGCAAGGAAATAAACCCGGAGCAGATTTGCTTTGAAGTCACTGAAACGGCAGCGATTGCTAATTTATCCTCAGCAGTGTCATTTATCGATGAACTTAAACAGCTTGGTTTTAAGTTTGCTTTAGATGATTTTGGGGTTGGCTTGAGTTCGTTCTCTTATTTGAAGTCTTTGCCGGTTGATTTTCTCAAAATCGATGGTGGTTTCATTCGTGATATGCTTATCGATCCGATGGATGCTGCCATCGTTGAAGCGATTAACAAGCTTGGCCATCTTGCCGGCCTAAGAACGATTGCCGAGTTTGTTGAAAGTGACGAGATCCTGCTTCGACTCAAAGAATTGGAATTTGATTTCGCCCAGGGCTACGCCATCCACGTCCCGGATGCCGTTAATGTAACCCCCAGGACTTGCGCAACGGCTTAAACGACCCTATTAATGCCTAAGTAACATCGAGTTTTTCCGGGCGCCACAGCGGGTATTTGCATAGCTAGAAGCTGGTTAAATATCAATCAATTTTAGTTTATCAGTATATACTTTAAACAATGTTATAAGATTTCAAAATTATGACGATATAGTGCTTGACGTAATTCATCGGCTGCGTATAATGCGCGCCTTCGACAGACGTTGACCTCTTCAAAACAAGCGAAGAGGAACCAATAAGTAATTGATTTATTTATAGGTTTTAAATCTAGGCGAACACGCCAGTCTGTAGCGGCTCTCCTCTGGAAGCTGCTTTGCTCTTTAACAATTAGATCAGATAATTTGTGTGGGTGCTTGCATTGTTTGAAGAGGCTTTGTATGCCAATGAAAATCGATGTAAGTAACCTAACGTCAAATTTCTATTAAGTAGTTTT
>CAMYMO010000478.1 GCA_947259425.1 uncultured Ectothiorhodospiraceae bacterium
GGTTTATCGCCGAAATGCAGTTGACCATTTTGATCACGCCATTGGTAGATCTGAGCAAAGCTGGATGACGAACAAACCAGCAAGGTTAAAACTAAAACATGCGTAAGGTTAATCTTCATCGGTTTTTAAATCGAGCGACGCTGAATTAATACAATAGCGCAGTCCGGTTGGTTGTGGACCATCTGTAAAGACATGGCCCAAATGGGCATCACATTTGTTACAGTGAACCTCGACACGTTCCATGCCCAGGCTTGAATCGCGGGTTTCACCGATGGCCTGCGCATCGATCGGCTGAAAAAAACTTGGCCATCCTGTACCCGAATCAAACTTGGTCTCGGACAAAAACAGCGGTTCTCCACAACACTTACAGGTGTACTGTCCTTGTTTTTTACTGTCCCAGTATTTCCCGCTAAAGGCACGTTCAGTACCGTGTTTACGGGTGATGTTAAATTCATCTTCAGTAAGTTGTTGTTTCCATTGTTCGTCGCTGATAGATTTTTTATTACTCATTGTCATACCTAATTCGGTGTGTTTATTTACTTAATTTAGTTTAGACCAGCTTTACCCTTTAGCACACGGCCATCCGCATAAAAAAACAGATTCACGATCAATGCCTTATTGGATGTCGAGATCACTGTCTCATTGAATACCAGCTCTGAATCGGCGACTGTGATGGTATGTCCATGCCAATGCAGTTGACCTGTACCGTTTATCCAGAGGTTGGCTTGATCCTGTTTTATAAGTTGAAATTGTTGTGAATCAAAACTGATCTGATTCGTTTGATCTTCATTGATGAGCATAACGTGCCACTTATTATTGATATGTAACACAACATCATGGGGGATGTATTTGAAAATCATGAAACTGATTAACAGTGCGCTACTAACAAAAATAATTGCAAACCAGTTTGAGCGCGTCATGGTTTAAATTTAGATTTTATCGGCCAGCCAGGTGGCAAGCTCTGGCCACAAGGCGAGTAAAACCAGGGTGAATAACTGAATTCCAATAAACGGTATCACGCCCTTATAGATGTCCATGGTGGTGATATCCGCCGGAGCAACGCCACGCAGGTAAAATAATGAGAAGCCAAATGGCGGTGTTAAAAATGACGTTTGTAAATTAATCGCAATCATCACACCAAACCAGACAGGATGAATTATTTGGGTCGGATCCTGCACACCGGTATCGGGATCGAAACCAAACATGAATATAATCGGGGCGACGATTGGAACGATGACTAAACTGATTTCGATGAAGTCGAGAATAAAACCAAGCAAAAACATAATCAGCATGATGACTAACATCGCCCCAAACACACCGCCGGGTAAATCGGCCAGCAACCCTTCAACAATCTCATTACCACCGAAGCCTTTGAAGGTTGCGGTGAATAACATTGCGCCGATAAAGATTAAAAACACCATGCTGGTGATGCGTACCGTGTTGCGCATGACTTCACGTAAGATGTCCAGGTCGAGCTTTTTGTTTACCGCAGCCAGCGCAATCGCGCCTAGTGCGCCGATCGATGCCGCCTCGTAAGCCGCAGCCGCACCAATAAATATGGCGCCAAGCACTAATATAATAAGTAAAACCGGCGGTACCAATGCGGTCAGGGATTTAAACAAAAGTTGTTGTCGATCAAAGTTACGTTCTGCTTTGGGTATCGCCGGCATACTATTTGGTTTGAGATAGGCAATGGCAATCAGATAGACGAGATAAAATCCAACTAACATTAAACCGGGAATCAAGGCGCCGGCAAACAGGTCGCCCACCGAGACCGTATCGGGCGAGAAGTTATTCATCGATGACTGAGCGTTTTGATATTCACTGGCAATCTGATCACCGAGCAAAATCAAAACGATCGACGGTGGAATAATCTGTCCCAGGGTGCCTGACGCGCAGATCGTACCGGCGGCTATTTTAGGATCGTAATTTCGTTTCAACATGGTGGGTAAGGACAGCAGTCCCATGGTTACCACGGTGGCACCAACGATACCGGTACTGGCAGCCAGCAACATCCCAACCAACAGCACTGAAATACCAAGACCACCACGCATTGGGCCAAATAATAAACCCATAGTTTCGAGTAAGTTTTCAGCCACTTTTGAACGTTCAAGCATGACCCCCATGAACACGAATAATGGTACTGCGATGAGCATATCGCGCCGGGAAATTAAACTGACCAGGTTGTCGTCAAACAGGTTCATCGCGGTGGCGTCGAAGATGTCTGGCAAGAACATCACCCCGATCGAATAGAAAAATAACGCCGTCCCGCCATAAGCAAAGGCAACCGGATAACCACTGAGTAAGATCAGGAAGACCGACAAGACTAATAAGATGATCATTAACTCAGCCATGGGGGGGCGCCTGCGGATCGGGATAATTATTGGCTGAGCCAAAAATAACCAAAAACTTTTGAATACAGATGGCCAGGCCTTGTAAGATCAGCAGGGCAGGCATGAGCAGCATGGTTGATTTCAGTACATAGGCCAGATCCAGTCCACCGGTACGTTGCGAACCTTCGAGGGCAGACCAGGCGGCGAGTGTCGGTGTCCAACTCGCATAAAGAATAAATCCACAAACTGGAATCAATAAAAACAAGGTACCCAACAAGTCGACCAACGCCTTCCTTTTGGCAGACATCTGGCGGTAAAAAACATCCACCCTGACATGACCGTCATGACGCAGGGTATAGGCGGCACCGAGCATGAATACATAGGCATGCAGGTAGTTAACACTCTCTTGCAACCATACCCAACCAATATCAAATACAAAACGTAAAATGACCACCACGGCCATCACCAAAACCATTGTTATGGTCATCCAGGCAATGCCCTGACCAAGCACATTAATGACTTGATCAATGCGTTGGGCAAATTGGTTTGCAACGTTAGTGAGTGATCGGGCTGGCATTGAGCGAATTCACACCTATTTATATAGTGGTTAACAGTTATAGTTATGCACAATATTAAAAATCAATAAGTTAGCCGAGGTTTATTAGCAACATTGTAATTGGTGCTACACAGTGTGGCTATCTTATTGAATTATATCAATATTGTCGGTTTGAATTGAACTTATGTTGTTGTTTTTATACGACTAATGGTTTTATTGCGTGCTGATGTCATGATTTTCCACAAACTTATCCACAGGCTCAGTCCATATTACCATTGTAAAAGGATCCACTCATTAACCGGTGGGATGCCATCCAGGTCACTGTGTCGAGTCTCCAGCTCGCCATCACCATCTTTATCCACCAGGTAATAAGGCTTGCCAATTTTCGGAATGATTTTTACATAACGTAGCCGTCCATTAACCCGATACTCTTCTATCGTGGTGTCTTTACGGTGAATAATATTGACCTCAGGCTCGGGTATATTACGGCTGTCATCGCTTTTCGGGCCTGTTTCTTCTGCGGCCACCTGGGGTTTGGATTCCATGATCGATTTGGCTTTTTGTTCGTTCGGCAACGTGGGTGGGGCGCTTTCATGCGCCGAAGTCGTTTTTGTTTTTTCACCCTGTTGCGGGGGCGATGGGATATTCTCGGCGGTATGACCAACCGGGATTATTAGACAGCACAACAGTGCACTATAGGTGCAGCAGTTTTTCAGCTTCTTCAGCCGAGGGTTCAAAACCTCGGTGTTCATAGTGAGTAAAGATCGCATCCAGGACTTCCTGTGGGGTTTCTACAATTTTAAAAAGATCCAGATCTTCGGATTCTATGGTCTTGAGACTCACCATTGAATCCTCGAACCACTTAATCAAACCCTGCCAAAAGGGTTTATGAACCAGAATGATGGGAATTTTACGTGATTTACCGGTTTGTACCAGCGTTAATATTTCCGCGAATTCATCCAGGGTACCAAATCCACCTGGCATCACGACATAGGCGGAGGCATATTTAACAAACATCACCTTACGTGAGAAAAAATGTCGGAAGGTCAGTGAAATATCCTGGTAAGGGTTGTCAACCTGTTCGTGCGGCAACTGGATGTTTAAACCAATGCTATTTGAACGACCCTCGAAGGCGCCTCGGTTAGCCGCTTCCATAATACCCGGCCCACCCCCGCTAACCACGGAAAAGCCCGCATCAGATAAAGCGCGTGATATCTCGACGGCCAATGTATAAAACGGATGATCATTAGCCAGGCGGGCGGAACCAAAGACACTGACGGAAGGTTTAATACAAGCCAGGCGTTCAAAGCCTTCAACGAACTCTGCCATGATCTGGAAAATCTTCCATGACTCTCGCGACAGCGCACTGTCATTTTTTGGGCTGATGCCGAGTTTTCGCTTTTTGTTTTTTTCGTCCATCGTATTTCCGTTCGTTATTTATTGTAGACAACGCAAAAAGCGTACTTTGTCGCTAGTGTTGCCGGCAGACCACGCGGTGAAATCCAGTACTACCAATAAGTGTAGCGTAACCTAAATGGGCTGGTTTGTCGGCAAAGACAACTACCAGTAGCCTCGCATGAATAAAACCTCGATAATAGCCGCATGACTAAGAAGCCCAAACAAAAACTCATCCTGGTTGATGGATCTTCATATTTATTTCGTGCCTATCATACGATGCAGAATCCCAAGCTTACCTATATGACCAATTCTGCCAAGGAACCAACCGGTGCTATCTATGGCGTGATCAATATGTTGAAACGCCTGCAACGAGATTTTCCCGAGGATCATATTGCGGTGATATTTGACGCCAAGGGGAAAACCTTTCGCAATGAAATGTACCCTGAGTACAAAGCAAACCGCCCACCGATGGCCGATGACCTACGAGTCCAGATCGAACCGATACATAATATCGTTAAAGCGATGGGTTTTCCGTTTTTATGCGTCAGTGGTGTCGAAGCCGATGATGTGATTGGCACCCTGGCGCGTCAGGCCAGTGAGCAGGGGATTGAAACGGTGATCTCCACCGGCGATAAAGACATGGCTCAACTGGTGGATGATCATGTCACCCTGATGAATACCATGACCGAGACCAGTATGGATCGGCAAGGTGTGATCGATAAATTTGGTGTGCCACCCGAATCCATTATTGATTACTTAACTTTAATTGGTGACACCGTGGACAATATTCCCGGAGTGCCCAAGGTCGGTCCTAAAACGGCGGTTAAGTGGTTAGCGCAGTATGAGACATTGGAAAATATCATCGCGAGTGCCGATGAATTTAAAGGTAAGGTCGGTGAGTATTTAAGAGAGACATTGCCACAGTTGCCTTTATCGAAAGAGCTCGTGACCATCAAATGTGATGTTGAATTAGAGCTTACCCCCGATCAAATAAAAATGAATGAAGTCGATTACGATACCTTACGTGAAAATTTTTCGCGCTTTGAATTTCGTACCTGGCTTGGCCAGCTTTTAGAGTCAGAACAAGGTGGTGCTGAAGCAACGCACACTGAAATTAAAAAAGACTATCAGACAATATTTGAATTAGCCGAACTCGAAAACTGGTTAAAGCGATTAAGCAAGGCCGAGGTCTTTGCCTTTGATCTTGAAACGACTAGTTTAAATTACATGCAGGCCGAGATCGTCGGTTTGTCATTTTCAGATAAAGCCGGTAACGCTGCCTATGTCCCGCTAGCACATGATTATGAGGAAGTACCCGCTCAACTTGATCGGGATCAGGTGTTAGCCAAATTCAAACCCATGCTTGAAGATCCGAACCAATTAAAGCTCGGACAAAATTTAAAATACGATATGAGTGTGTTGGCCAATTATGATATTCACCTGCAAGGTATAGCCTATGACACCATGTTGGAATCGTATGTTTTAGACAGTACCGCCTCTCGTCATGACATGGATACCCTGGCCTTAAAACATTTAGACCATAAAACCATTCACTATGAAGAGATTGCCGGCAAGGGCGCAAAACAAATTGGTTTTGAGCAGGTAACAATTGATGTCGCGGGCGAATACGCAGCCGAAG
>CAMYMO010000479.1 GCA_947259425.1 uncultured Ectothiorhodospiraceae bacterium
TATTTCTACTGCATTTGGAAATAACTCAAGTTTAAAGTCCAAGCTTGGTAGCTATGATGCACAGTTTGTTCAGAGCGTTAATAGTTTTATTAGCCTGACAAAAAAAGAGTTTTTGCACGGTGAAGAAAATATATCTGTATCTTCAGATAAATACTTTAATTCTGGTACGCAAGCAATTAATTCAGTATTAGCGCTGGCAGATGCAACAGGTCCTGTCTTGAGTGAGCTTTTAGAAATTCGTGTTAATTCACTGTCTACCGCACGAAATTGGGAAATAGGCTTGGTTTTAGTTTTTGTTATTGTGTCTCTTTTGATAGGGGTTTGGGTAATAACGAATCTTGTAAAAGGGATATCGACTGCAGTAGAAGTCGCGAATGCGATTGCTAATGATAAATTAGATTCAGTTATCGATGTAAAATCAAAAGATGAGACGGGTCAGCTTTTAGCTGCCTTTAGCGAAATGCAATCTAAGTTAAAAGAGCGGATTGAGGCCAGCAATAAAGAAGCAGCTGAAAACGGAAGAGTGAAACAAGCACTGGATGCAGTAAAGACTAATGTTATGGTTGCCGACGAGAATAATGACATTGTATATATGAATGAAGCATTAGTAGATATGTTTGATATTGCTGGAGATGATATACGCAAAGATTTGCCACGCTTTAATGAAAAAAATCTTATGGGCGGAAACATGGATCAGTTTCATAAAGATCCATCCCATCAGCGAAAGTTAGTTAGTAGTCTTAAGGAAACAATTAGTGCAGAAATCGTTGTTGGAGGGCGAACCTTCTCCTTGGTTGCAACACCAGTGTTTAACGATACTGGAACTCGATTAGGGACGGCGGTTGAATGGAAGGATAGGACTGAAGAACTTAAAGTAATCGAAAATGAAAAACGTCTCATGAATGAGGCAATGCGTGTTCAGTCAGCACTGGCTGCAGTCACTTCTAACGTCATGGTTGCTGATGCAGATAACAATATCATGTTTATGAATGAAGCATTAAAAGAAATGTTTGATATCGCACAAAATGACATTCGAAAGGAGCTGCCGAATTTTGATCGTACCAAGTTGCAAGGCGGAAATATGGATCAATTCCATAAAAATCCGGCCCATCAACAACGTATGATTGAAGATCTAAAAGAAACCATTAAATCTGAGATTCAAGTTGGAGGACGTACTTTCTCATTGGTTGCTACGCCGGTCTTTAATGACGAAGGCGAACGCTTAGGTACCGCGGTGGAATGGAACGATCGCACAACCGAACTTCAAATTGAAAGAGAAGTAGAAGAAGTAGTTGCCTCTGCAGCTAATGGTGATTTAGGTAAGCGTTTAAAGACTGAAAGTAAAACAGGATTCTTTCGAAACGTTAGCGATGGGATTAATCAATTAGCGGAAGTGTGTGATGATGTTATCAAAGATACGATTCGAGTCTTCGGGGCAATGGCCGAAGGTGATTTGACTGAAAAGATAACCAAGGAATATCAGGGTTCATTTGAACAATTAAAAACGGATGCAAATGCTACTATTGACAAATTTGTTGAGGTCGTTGATGAAATTCAAAATACCGCGGCTTCTGTTAACACTGGTGCATCAGAAATATCGACCGGGAATCAGTCTTTAAGTCAACGCAATGAGGAACAGGCATCAAGTTTGGAAGAGACGGCATCGAGTATGGAGGAAATGACCAGTACGGTTCGACAGAATGCGGATAATGCTAATCAGGCAAACCAATTAGCAGCAGCAGCACGGAACCAGGCAGAGAAAGGTGGTGAAGTAGTTGGAACGGCTGTAAATGCAATGAGTGAGATCAATACGAGCAGTAAAAAAGTTGCCGACATTATCAGTGTCATTGACGAGATTGCTTTCCAAACAAATTTGTTGGCCTTGAATGCTGCTGTTGAAGCGGCACGAGCAGGTGAGCAAGGAAGAGGGTTTGCAGTGGTTGCATCAGAAGTACGAAATCTTGCACAACGTTCAGCGGGTGCAGCGAAAGAGATTAAGGATCTAATCGAAGAATCAGTTAGTAAAGTAGATGAAGGATCTGAACTGGTAAATGCTTCCGGAGAAACTTTGGAAGAAATTGTAAGTGGTATCAAAAAAGTGAGTGACATTGTTGCTGAAATTGCAGCTGCCAGCGCAGAAC
This sequence comes from uncultured Ectothiorhodospiraceae bacterium, assembly GCA_947259425.1. Taxonomy (GTDB): domain Bacteria; phylum Pseudomonadota; class Gammaproteobacteria; order UBA6429; family Thiohalophilaceae; genus SZUA-24. The sequence goes on from CAMYMO010000479.1 coordinate 2,142, forward strand.
AGGCCAGTGGCATCGATCAAGTTAACAAAGCAGTTACACAACTTGATGATATGACCCAGCAGAATGCAGCGCTGGTTGAAGAAGCTGCGGCAGCAAGTGAAGCGATGCAAGGTCAAGCTGAAGGCTTGTCTGAATTGATGACATTCTTTTCAACGGGTAAAGAACGCACAGTACATAAAGTTAAGAGCAAGCCAAAAGTAGAAGTCACGAGACAACAAAAGACACCAATAAATCGTCCTTTGGATAATGCTGCGAATGGACAATCAATGCCAAAAGCAATACCTGACGATGAAGAATGGGAAGAATTTTAAAATATGTTCCTGGCTAAATAATTGATTTATTGTAACTGACGTATCCTTATTTAAGTACGATACTTCAATAAATCATAATTTATTTTGATTATATGAGGTAAAACGGTGCGCTTGGTTTCGGTCGTCAATCAAAAGGGTGGTGTTGGTAAGACAACAACAGTGGCTAACCTTTCGCATATGCTAGCCTTAAGTGGCAAAAAAGTAGCAGCTATTGATTTAGACCCCCAAGGTAGTCTGACAGTCAGTCTCGGTGAAAACTCACGCAGTTTACCCGGAATTGATGATGTGCTACTTGATGAGGTTGATATTCATGATGTCATGCATGAGGTACGTGACAATCTTCATCTAATTGCTTGCGGACCACAACTGGCAGTCTGTGAGCAAAAATTAGAAAACACATCTGATGTGGCTAAACGCCTGCGTAAAACTCTAAAAAACCTCGAAGGCTATGATTATGTCTTGTTAGATTGTCCGCCTTCATCTGGTTTTTTAGTCGTCAGTGCCTTATTTGCAACCGAAGAGATCTTAATACCCGTTGCTGGAGATTATTTAGCCTTGCATGGCATGTCGCACCTGATGGGTACCTTGTCACAATTTGAAAAATCATTAAAACTGAAACACAAACAATGGATTGTCGTCACACGTTTTCATCCGCGCCGTCGTTTATCTCAAGGAGTAGTAGAAAATCTAGTCGAACACTTCCCAGGCACCGTTTTAAAAACCCCAATTAGAGAAACATCGGCATTAGCTGAAGGCCCAAGTTTTGGTTTAACAATTAGTGAATATCGAAACAAAAGTAATGGTTCGGCTGATTATGAACGGCTCGCCATCGATTTTTGTAAAGGCAGGACAATACAATGACTAAACGTAAAAAAAATATAATAGGGCACGACCCCTTGGCATGGATCTCTGTAGACGATGAAAATGACGCAGAAGTAAACACCACCAAAAAGCAGACCGCTAAACAAGAATCTGAACCGCATCCATTTGGAATCGATTTGGACTCGTTTATGAAGGGCTATGAACTGATGAAAAATCAGGTCGAAGATATCGTTGCAGATTTTTATGAAAAATTATTTTCTGATTATCCAGAGGTTAAACCCTTGTTTGATAGCTCAAACATTAAGGAGCAAGAAAAAAAACTTGCTGGGGCTATTAGTCTGTTAGTCAATAATATTAATGATGGTGACAGGCTTGTCTCGGTTTTGTCTGGGCTCGGGAAGAGCCACCAGAAATTTGGTGCTACCGAAGCGCACTATTCTGCTGTTGCGACCACCTTGTTAGCGGTAATCAAAAATAATATTGGCCGTAAGTGGACGAAAAAAATAGCTCAAAATTGGCAGGTGGTGTTAAGCGAAGCTGCTGATGTTATGTTGAGTGCCTACGATGACAACGAAGATACATCTGCTCCAGGGTCGTCTGAAAATATTGATACCGATAATATTAATAAAACACCTGAAGAAGAAAACGTGTATGACCTGGATGAGACTCAGGATATTTCTACCGCCGAAGAACTACTGGATAATCTGAAAACATATATAACTGCAGGTCAAGTTAGGATTAATGTGTCAAAAGTAAAACGCATCGACGCAGCTTGTTTGCAAGTACTGTATCTATTGTTTCGTGATGCGGATATTAGTCATTACGAGGCTAAAATAATCGGCACATCGGAGGCATTTGAACGTTCTGCGCATCTTTTAGGTATGAGCGATGTCTTTAAGGTGGCTGCATAAATGGGTGCATTAAAACAAGAAACCGAAATGGCGCTTAAAAAGAATCGAGAGTTTGGTTTTAAGGAAAAAGATTTCAGGTTTATTGTTGGGTTGGTAGGAGAACGTACTGGAATCGTTTTGTCTGACTCAAAACGAGAAATGGTGTACAGTCGTTTGACTCGACGTGTCCGCGAATTAGGAATAAAGGATTATACCAGTTACTGTAATATGTTGCGAGATGGTGACCCTAATGAATTAATTAACTTTACCAATGCGTTAACGACCAATTTAACCTCTTTTTTTCGTGAGCCACATCATTTCGAGTATTTAGCCAATACAGTTTTACCTGCAATCGAAGCCAATAAAAAGCATCAACGGTTACGCATCTGGTCTGCGGGTTGTTCATCTGGAGAAGAACCTTACACGATTGCTATGACCGTACGTGAGGTTTTACCTGAGAGTTCAGGTTGGGATATTAAAATCATCGCTACCGACCTGGATTCGAATATGGTCGAAAAAGCAAAATCAGGAATTTATGTGAATGAACGTGTTACTGGAATTGATAAACGACGTTTAAGACGTTGGTTTCTCAAAGGTAAAGGTAATAATCAAGGTAAAGTTAGAATTAAACCGGAGTTGCAAGAGCTAATTACCTTTAAGCAATTGAATTTATTGCATGACTGGCCGATGCGAGAAGCAATGGATGTAATATTTTGTCGAAATGTTGTTATTTATTTTAATAAAGATACTCAAAAAAAATTATTTAGTCGTTACTCAGATTTAATTGCCGATCATGGACATTTGTTTATCGGTCATTCCGAATCATTAAATAAAGTTACTGATGATTTCAAGTTAATTGGTAAAACGATATACCAGAAGATTAGTTGATGATTGCTACGAACAGAACAGAAGATGAACGAAATCATCCCAAACCATTATGCTTAAGTGGTTTTGAGCATATCAATCGATATTGGGATCGTCGCAATGAAATTCATGCTGCGAAAATTCTTCCAGGTGAATATTATGTGACTAAAAAAAATGAAGCGGTTGTTACGGTTCTAGGCTCTTGTGTATCAGCTTGTATACGCGACAAGATTAAAGGCATTGGTGGAATGAATCATTTTATGTTACCAGTCGGTGATAAAGATAATCGTGTCATGTTAGATAAAGTGGGAAACGCAGCACGTTATGGAAACTTTGCGATGGAACAACTTATCAATACGATACTAAGTAATGGTGGGAATCGTAAAAACCTTGAAGTCAAGTTGTTTGGTGGTGGTAAGGTCTTAGATGGAATGGATCAAATTGACGTTGGAAATAAGAATGTTTCCTTTATACGTGGTTACGTGATACTTGAAGGATTAAAAGTTGCTGCAGAGGATCTTGGTGATATTTACCCAAGGAAGATTATGTATTTCCCACAATCTGGAAAAGTCTGGCTTAAGAAACTGCACAAGGTTGATAATAAAACAATTGCGACACGTGAAAACCGCTATAAAGTCGAAATTCAACATCAACCTGTTGAAAGTGATATTGAGTTATTTGATTAAATCTTATGCCGAAAATAAAAGTTGTCATTGTTGATGATTCTGCCTTAGTGAGGCAAATACTAGCAGAAATCTTAAATTCTGATCCCAGGATTGAAGTCGTTGGCCATGCACAAGATCCTATAATTGCCCGGGATAAAATAAAAAGACTCAAGCCGGATGTGATTACTTTAGATGTCGAAATGCCAAAAATGG
>CAMYMO010000480.1 GCA_947259425.1 uncultured Ectothiorhodospiraceae bacterium
AAAAAACGCTGGAGAAGCCGCACACCGTGTAGCGTTAAATGTGTTTGCTTGTTGTAAAACGATATTAGCATCTACTTTTCCTGGAAAACGAAGATCCACATCACACAATAAGCTGGTGACCCCCGAGGCTAAATTAGCCAGAACAAATATCGGCAAGGTACTCACATCAACCTGGCCAGGCTGATGATCAATATTTTCGGCCAGCACGTTATGCTGAGCCAGTAGAAAACCATGTGTCCTAACCGCAGCTTTTGGTAACCCGGTACTGCCGCTGGTAAAGGTAATTAACGCCGGTAAATTATCTTCTGCGTTGATAATGTCGATTGATGGTTTAAATTGCGTATAAGATGAGTACGACTTTGTAAAGGGTAACCATCGACCGACACCGATCTTGATAGGGATCAGCCTTAATGATCGTGAGACAAAACGCAGTAAATGTGCCTTACTACTGCCAATGAATGCCTTGGGTCTTACTCGCTGGCAACATCGCTCAAGGTGATCGAGACCCACAGAAGGATCAACAAACATCGCGACCAGTCCAAGTCTAAAAATCGCCACTAAGATGACATACAGTTCGGCGCTGATCGGCTGAAAAATTAAAACGGTATCACCCGTTTGTAAACCATAGGAGTTTAACTGTGCGGCAAACCGTGCAGCCTGACTGTTAATTTGCACATAGGTCGTGTGACGCTCCTGTCCGATTTTGCCATCAATGATGGCGGTCTGGCTTGCACGTTGATTGGCTTTATGTAGCAAAACCTCGGCAATATTCATTTTTTAGCGAAAGGATTTTGTGAATAAAGTATAAGTACGCATTGGCTTCGCATAATGCCCACTGATATTACGAGAAACATTGCCGCTAAACATTAATGCATGTATTGCACGCTCGAAACCCATGTTACGGGCCTGTTGCTGCACTTTATCAACCAACAGTGCACCCAAACCGGCATGGCTGTTTTCTGGTAAGACCGCAACGGTTTTAATAATCACCGTCTTGATCGGCTCTCCCCGTTTTTTCTCATTGATATCCGGTATTGCAAATAAATAACCAATCGGCTTGTCATCTTTTTCAGCTATCAAGGTTAACTCCGGTATCACCAACTCTTTTACCTTCATGTACTGAGTGACAAAATCATGTTCATTTAACGGCGTATATAAATAGTTTTTACTAAAACTCAGCACCGAAATAGCATAGATACGCCGCAACTCCTGTTCGAAGTCATCAATATTTAGCGGACGAAAACCAATGCCTTTTTGTTCAAGACGTTGCTCAACTTTCGCTAAGCGCTCATCGCGTTGGCTTAAATCCGTGGTCAGCGCTGAACTGTATTCGGCAATCGGTTCAAATCCATAGTCTGTCCAGTACTTGGGCCAACCTGGCGGGTTAGTGGGTTCCAGGAAAAACGCCGGTTCAGTTCCAGCATCGGTTACAAATCGATAGTGACGCCAGGTATTACCATCCATTGGACCAATGGCGCGGCTACAGCCTTGCAGCTTTAGCAGAAAACAGGCGTTGTTTAACATCACCTCGGTCGCTACATCTTGCTCACCATGATCATTGTCCGTCGCATAATGTCCAATCACACCTAACTTTTCATTCTCAAGCTCAGGTACATCTGACCACCATAAAGAACAACGCGCCTGTACCTGACCAAAATCATCCACACAGGCCAAATGCATATCAACATGTTGCTGTGTTAACAACTCTGGATCAAAGTCCTGATAAATGCTGGCCGTTAAATATTTCGCTAGTTCAGAAGGGGTTTTAATTTGTGCGATAATCGACAAGAGTTCACCTGGTTAATGTTATTTGCGCCATTTAATATTCATCATCAGTTTATCACGAACTCTCAGCGTGATACCGGGTTCGGGCACAGCCGTCTTATTATCGGCTAGTTGTAAACGACATTGCTGCATTAAATAGACTAACACAATCAATGCCTCCTGAATGGCAAAGTTTTTGCCAAGACACATCCGCGGCCCTAGTCCAAAGGGCATATAAGCCATGCTGGCATTGCGCATATTATCAAATCGTTCTGGTCGGAACTGATTGGCATCCTGCCAGAATTCCGGATGCCGATGTAAGGTGTAAATACTAATAAAAAGCGTTGAACCTTTGGCTATCTCATAACCACCCATTTCATCCGCTTCAAGGGCGTTTCGTTCAATGGCCCAGATAGGCGGATACAAACGAATCGCCTCGTAGAAGACCTGCATGGTATAGGTTAAATTTGACAGCTTCTCGACATCATCAACGGGTCCGTTAAAATGCACACAAATCTCATCATAGACTTTTTGTTCGACGTCAGGATGTTGCGCCAACAGATACCATACCCAGCTGAGTGCGTTTGCGGTGGTTTCATGTCCGGCCAGCAGTAAGGTCACAACTTCATCCCTTAACCAGACCGAATCAAACATCGCTTCACTTTGCTGAGCCGAGATCATTTTGTCCAATAAGTCATTAGTATGATGTTGTTTGTTGCTGAGCCGCCGCAAAAGGATATCATCGACAATATGATGAAGATGCTGACGTTCTTTTTTAAAACGTTGATTACCCAGGGTAGGGATCGTTAACGGAAAAGCAATACCAAATATTCTTTTGTACAAATGGCGTAACGAGATCTCCATTGAGCTGGCTACTTGTTCTGTTGTGTGAGTTAAGTCTTCACTTATTAATGATTTTCCAATCACTTGATAGGTTAAATGCATCATTGCGGAATGAATATCAATCGGCCCATTAGTCTGACGCCAGTTTTCTATAAGCCAATCACTTTCAGTCGCGACCACGTCTTTAAATTTTTTAACCGTATCGATTCGAAAGGTGGTTTGTAAAAGACGTCGCTTATGATACCAACTGTCGCCATTATCGGTTAATAAGCTTTGTCCTGCTAATAAACGAATCTGCTGGCTACTGCGACCATCTTTTTCATAGTTATCTTTATTCGTGAGCAGGACTTGTTTGGCAAAATCAGGATGGTTAATCGAATAATATTGAAGGTGAGCAAGACGAAATGTCACTAAATCACCATAACCTCGATGCAGGTTAGTCAACACATCGAGCATATTGCCACGAATATCCAGGACATTACCAATCAGCGGTAAACCTCTTGGCCCAGGGGCTTGTCGGATTTGCGTGGTGTTAAGATTATTAGAATTACTCATTGAATATCGCTATCCATCGCGAGATTTAATTTCCTCACTATAACACCAACAAGCATAATAAATAACCCATCCAGTCTATCGACATAATGGACGCGACATCAACTTGTATCGCACTATAAAAAAACCGCCTGTAATGAGGCGGTTTATTGGTCAGGAAGTATCTAGCGTTAACTAGGCATTTTCAGTTTTCTTGTTTGTTGTCTTTTTCCTGGCAGACCCTTTAGCTGACCTTGTTAGTTTCTCAGATGCCTCTAATTTTTCAGCAAAAACCCATTCAGGGACATTACGTGCCATTAAGGTTTTTTTGCAGTGCGCCTGACATCTCGAAGCCTCATCAGGTTTATCTTTTGCCAAAAACTCACTGTATTGGTCCATCTGCCGCTTATAATTTATATGACCGAGTGTTTGCGCAGTGTAATCCGCCTCTTCAATTAACACCCGTTTTAACGATTCCGCCACCACCTTATAATCGGATTTTATCTCAGTAATTTTTGCCTCTTTATTCTTCAGCGCGCCCTGCAAAGTAGGCGCTAAACCCGTAATGTCCAAGGTTTTAAAATTTCGTAATTTGGGTAAAGCCAGCGCAATACTAGCCTGGCGAGCCGCCTGCTTGTTTGGAATTCGAATAATCAACTCTTCCAGTGCCTCATTCGCCTTCGTTAAAAACTGACTCCCACCAAAGGTTAGTATCTGACCGACTTCCCGGGTAAAAATATCTTGCGCACAGACCTCTTCATCGTGAGTGCGCGCCGCGCTGATTCGTATCTGTAATGAGTTTGAAATAATGACTTCTTCACCCAGGGTCAACATCGCCTGCACCGTATAGTTACCCGGCTCCGATATGTCCCAACCATTCTTACCGGCAGACAATAACATCGTTTCATATAACGATTTTTCGGGATCAAGAACGATCATTTCCCTGTTATGACAATAATGGGCGAACGGCATCCATTGCCGGGCAGGCAGACCCTCTCGCTTAATGATGATAGACATATTTTCAAACTCTTTTAACACGTCTTTTTCTACCAACTGTTGTTGTGCCGATACGTTTTTAAGCTTGAGTTCCATATTGATCATCTCAAGAAACTCAAATACAGCCGATTCACGATTGACCCGTAATTGTAATTTGAAATTCTTAGACTGTTCTTTTTCAATTTGTTCAAAACCATGGTTATCAAACCAGGCGGCATTGCCCATTTGCACAAAATTACTTGGCGCATGACGCATAAACAATAATTCACTATCACTAAAACGATATTCAAAGTCTGCAAAGAAACTGGCCTGATCACCTTCGACAAAAAATGGATAGTTCATAAAACTGCGAGCTTCATTTTCATTTGCTAATGGAAGCCACGGGTTGCCAAGTGACTTTTGCCAGGAGTGGGCAAGATTAAAAGCATGTCCCATCTCATGCGCAGCCGTCCAGAATCGCATACGCTTCACCCATGCCTCCGGGTGGGTATCTCCAAACGGGGCGTCTTCTATAAAAGAATCACTGAATATTGCGGTCCCCTGGCGATGATTCGGGCCAATTGAATCAAACATCACCCCACCTAATGACGGACCATCATCGTGCTGGCGAGCGAACAAAGTCCACAACGACCACTGCGGTGCATTACTAAACCTAGACCAATAGGCCTGCATCGCGTCATGCATCTCGGCATCACTCCAGGTATTGTTCGCCCCCACACCTTCAATCGGTACCTCACCACTGCCACCCGATGTGGTTACATCAAAACCCGCTCGCCGATAAACGGTGTTAAGCGATAAGTTTTCACAGGCAATTGTGGCGGGTCGATTCGGATGCGCACAACTATCAATACTGGTGACCGCCTTTGCTAAGGGCACATCGGATACCCGGTCGTACTCAAACTCAACGGGATGATAAAAAGCGGATCGAAAGTTGAAAATCACCGAACGCGAAGGCGCACCACCACCATAAAAAATCGCTTTCAAACGACGTTGATACGGGTACCAACTGCGCTTAACGGTGATTCGTACACGGGTATGGCGCATGGCATTACGCGGGCCATCTTTATACCAGATACGTCCCGCCCAGGTATTCGCGTTTCGGGTTCGCGACAAATGCGCAATCCAATGCACACTACTTAATAGTCCAGTACGAACGGTCCCGCTGGCCTGCATTTGCGGATAACGCCCATCCACATCCAGGCGTAACGCTTCTTTGTATCGAAACGAGGGGCGGTATGGAAAAAAACCCATCTCGTTTTCAAGCTCATCGAACGACTCAACCGAAACCGGACTTTCAGCTCGTCGCCCGCCTCGACGCCCACGGCTTTCATATAACCCACTGACTGAAAACTGAGGCAATATCGGGAAATGAAATGCATTGGTTGCGTCGGCATCCAGGACACTATCAAAATCCATATCCTGCATCGAAATATCATCTTTACTGAGGTCATTGTCATCCATTCGCTCTCCTCCTTTATTTTATTTATATCTACTTTTTATAAGGCGTAAAAAAACCTGGCGTCTAATGACGCAGTACAGCTGAACATTTAAGTTTAATTGCGGACTACTTATAAAAGACAAACAAAATTCACAGATTGAAAATTAGATTAATACAGCAGCAAGGCTGGGTATTCTTCCAGCCTATTTATCGAAGCGGTCCGTATCGAAATTATAAAATAGCGAAGTTTAATAAAAAATACATCAACCCGATCACGATCTTAATAACGTTTTAACACGGGC
>CAMYMO010000481.1 GCA_947259425.1 uncultured Ectothiorhodospiraceae bacterium
CCGACCTTTGCATTACTTAAGCAATGCCTTCCTGCGACGAAGTTACATGCCCTGGTTCCTGGCTATACACGCCCAATTGCTGAAGCCTGCCCATATATTGATGAAATCATTGTCGATCCAGGCAAAACGGCAAGTAAAATCGAATCCACACAATTGCGCAAAGCCATTCAAGCTCAACATTACCCTGTCTCATTGACGCTTTATTCAACGACCCGGATTGGATTATTGCTATCTCTGAGCAGAATTCCAACTCGATTGGCCCCAGCCACCAAACTGGCTCAAATTTTTCATAACCACCGTATTACCCAGCGCCGCTCGCAATCACTAAAACCGGAATATGAATACAATCTCGATCTTGCAAAATCCTTGTTTAAATTAATTGAAGTCGAGTGTGATACTACGCCAACCTCACCTTATTTGAGCTTTGATCCTGCAGAAATCGATAAATTAAGACAAGCTTTTATATCAGGGCATAAAATTGCTCGAAAATACCTGATCTTTATTCACCCTGGCTCTGGCGGTTCTGCCAATAATTTAAATACCGAGCAATTTGCTTCACTCGCGAAAATACTCGCCAGCGATAATCAATACTTTATTGTTTTCAGCGCCGGTCCTGGTGAATTTGATATTGCCCAGCAATGCTCAACGATGTTAACTAAAGCCGGGTATCAAGATTCACATTGTGTGTATGAATCAACTAGCGGGCTGAGCCAGTTTGTCAAACATATCGCCTTCGCTGACCTTTTTATCAGCGGTTCAACCGGGCCCCTGCATATTGCCGGTTCCTTAAATAGAGCCACCGTTGGTTTTTATCCTAACCGACAATCGGCAACCGCGCTTCGTTGGCAAACGTTAAGCCATGATGACCGTCGCCTCGCCTTTTCACCTCCAATAGGATCCGATAAAGACGATATGTCACAGCTTGATGTACAAAAAGCTAGCGGTGATATTAAAGCCATGTTAGCAAGACTCTATGATTAATTTTCTGATTTTGTAGTCTTGGTAAGAATCCATAGATTTGCGTACTTGGCAAACGTCGAATGAGCTGATAGTAGTGCTAATAAAAATCCCTGACGACCATCTAAAAAACCAGCATGTATAATATACATTTTAATAAAACAACCGATTCCATGTAATATACCGGTCAATAGATTAGTTGTTTTACCACGCGCTGCACGTTGTTCTGCCCATGCCTTTGCGTAATTAGCTGACTTAACAAGATAATGTTCTAAATCACGATAAGTAAAGTGTAAGAGATCACCTTTCAGACGTTGCTCTAACATGTCCGAGCCAAATAACAATTTTTCATGAACGCGATCATCACCATAGCCAGCCTTTAATCTTGGATATAAACGTGTAACATAATCCGGATACCAACCTGAATGCCGAATAAAATCACCAAAGCACCAGGATAATCTAGCAACCGCATAGACCTTAGATTGATCATTTTCATGAACAACCTGTTGGATACTGCTACGAAGCTGATCCGTCATTAGCTCATCGGCATCAATCATTAAGATCCAATCAGATGTTGCCTTTTCCTGGGCCCGTTGACGTTGAATACCAAAACCCTGCCAATCTGGCGCTTGATAAACATTTGCTGTAAATTGTTTTGCAATTTCGGGCGTATCGTCCGTACTACCTGAATCGAGCACAATGATCTCATCTGCCCAGGTTAATTTTTCCAGGCAGTTTGCTAAAACCTGTGCTTCGTTTTTAACAATCAAGACAATCGCTATGCTGGCCATATTAATGCCGTGAATTCCGTATTGATCTTAAATGTGCTGACAAAAAAACCGCCATACCTAATAATAATATCGACACATAATTATTTTTAACGATTACGGAATGATCCGTCAATGAAAAAGAAGATATTAACACAATATGTATCAAGCCAATCACTGCAGTTTGTTTATAGGTCTTATAATCGCGAATATAGATATAGGCAGGATAGTATAACAACAGCAGTAATATTATGAGCCCTATGATACCTTTTGCCGTTAAGGCCTCAAAAAAAGCGTTGTGTGGGCTTTCAAATCTTTGTACTTCACGATGGACTAAATTTTGATCGACATATTTTTTTGTGCTTGCTTGAAAATTCTCTGGGCCTACGCCTGCTATAATATTATCTTTAAACATCATAAATGACGTTCGCCACATCTCCAACCTAACACCAACCGAGGTCTTCGAGCTTGCATCGGTCACATGATCCTCTGCATTATAATAATTCACCACTTCTGAATAAGCCTTATTTACCCCATGATTTACATTTCCAATATTATAATAAAGCAATAGCGCAACAAATGAAGTGACCGCAATACCAACCAACATCCATCGTGGCCTGGAAAAAAATGAAACACTAAATAAGGCTGTTACTAGAAAACCGACATAACCACCACGCGAGCCGGACATACCTGCCGCAATCAGTGCACATACAACCGATACGATAATCATCATATGAAAATATATATTTGCCTTAGACCTATTTATCCAGGAATAATATAAACACCAGAATGCGGTGATCACCGATAATGGGCCAATTATATTTTTACTATAAATGCCATTTGCAAAGCCAAGCTTCAAAATAAAATAGTCATACATCGCTTGTCCGAACAGTACGAATCCACCTAAAATTGCTCCGCGTAATAGCCAAAGCGTACAGTCACTAAAATTTCGAACTAATAAAAAAATGGGAATAACCGCAAGAAAACGCATCTCGGTTCCCATATAACGATACTGTGGATCGCCCCACCCATTAACAAGGGAGGATATAAAGAAAACGGCAACGTAACCAACACAGATCCAGATAAATATTTTTTCTTCTTGAATCAGTGGCGCTCGTTTTCTACCTAAGGCAAATAGCCCGGTAATAACCAGTAAAACAAAGAGACTACTAATCCAATGGCGTACACTCATACCCGCAATTGGAAACAGGAACAATAATAAATAAACAAATCGCTCCAGCTTATCTGGATAATTCAGAAATGGTCGATATGTATAGTTGGCCAATATAGTTAACATAGCTTATTTAAAATATTTTCTACCGTAATCTTTTTCAGACAATCCGTATGCCCAAACTTACATGTCCGCTCAAAACAGGGGCTGCATGCTAATGCTTTATACATGATTGTCGCCGAGTCCGATAAGGGTGGTGTATAATCCGGATCCGATGAGCCATATATAGCTATGACCTTCCGACCTGTCGCGCAAGCAACATGCATTAAACCCGAATCATTGGTCACCACATGACCGGTCAAGGCGATCAGATCCACCACATCTACCAGCGCGGTTTTCCCGGCTAAATTAATGATATTTTTAGTAGACTCCGCAATTTTATCGCCTACTGACTTTTCTTTATCAGATCCAAAAACCCATACCTGCTTACCTTGCCGGCTAAGTTGTTCGGCTAATTCTTTATAGTAATCAACCGGCCATTGTTTCGCCGGTCCGTACTCAGCACCGGGCATTAAACCGACAACAGGTTGACTTACCTCTAACTGTAGTTTATTTAGAAGTTGTTGCTGATTTTGCCTGTCAATCGTCAATTTCGGAAAGGGGATCGCTATGGATGGTGTTGGCGCGTCTTCCATCGCTAGCGCAACATAGCGTTGCACGGTCTGTTTTAAAACCGACTTATCTAATAAACGAATGTCATTGAGCAATCCATATCGCATTTCACCTCGATAGCCCCGCCGCTTTTTTGCTTTGGCAAAAAAAGGGACCAGTGCGGATTTAAACGATCTTGGCGTAACTATGGCGAGCGAATAGCAGCGTTTACGTAATGACTTGCCAAGTTGATAACGACTCAATAATTTTAATTGTTTATGTCCTATCGGCAACTCAATCGCGCGAGTTACTTCTGGCATACGCTCAATTAACGGCACAGACCAACCTGGTGCGAGCACATCAATTTCAGCATCAGGATGACCTTGTTTAAGCTTCATAAACAATGCCTGAGCCATAACCATATCACCGACCCATGCAGGGCCCGCCACTAAGATTCGATAGGGTTCAGAAATGATTCAACTCCCTTGCTTATTCTTATTTACTTAATCTGGATCAGAAACTTATTAAGTTGCGCCTGGTTTTCGGAATCAATGATACGTTTCTGATTCAAATTAAATCCCTTAGATACCACTATGCTCCTTAAGCCACTCCATATATAAAGTCACACCCTCTTCAACTGTTTTAAAAGGTGCATCATAACCAGCCGTACGCAGTGCTGAGATATCGGCCTCAGTGAAACTTTGATAGCGCCCCACTAAATGATCCGGAAAGGGAATGTACTCTATCTCACCCTTACCATAATATTTGATCACCGCTTTGGCAATGTCGTTAAAAGGCTGACTACGACCGGTACCTAAATTAAAAATACCGGATTTATCCGGATTACGCATGAACCAAAGGTTAACCGCAACCGCATCACCCACATAAATAAAATCCCGGCTCTGTCCGCCGTTTTCATATCCATCGCAGCCTTCGAATAATTTAACCACACCGCTATCATTGATTTGATTACTATGGTGATAAGCGACACTGGACATCGTGCCTTTATGAAACTCGCGAGGACCATAGACATTAAAATATCGAAACCCAACGACCTGGCTTTTCGCACCTTGTGCATAACGACGCACATATTGATCAAATAAAAATTTTGAATAGCCGTAAACGTTTAAAGGCTCTTCATATTCACGTGTTTCTTTAAATACCGTCCCCGATCCATACACCGATGCGGACGAGGCATACAGATAAGAAATCTGATTATCAAGACAGTAGTGCAAAAGCGATTTTGAATAGTCATAGTTATTTTGCATCATGAACTTGCCATCCCACTCGGTCGTGGAAGAACAGGCGCCTTCATGGAAAATGGCTTTAACCTTACTCGCAAAACTATCGCCGCGCTTGATGCGTTCGATAAAATCTTCTTTATCTAAAAAGTCAGCAATCTCACAATCGGCAATATTCTTAAACTTCACACCGTTTTTAAGGTTATCAACGACAATAATATCGGTTTCACCTTGCTCGTTTAAGGTTTTAACAATATTACTGCCAATAAAGCCAGCACCGCCCGTTACTATAATCATTTTCTATTTTCCACTTAAAATGTTTTTAATAATATCACTCGTTGAATGGCCTTCGATGAATTCAATAATATTCACCTCACCACCCTGCTGTATGACACACTTACCACCAGCAACCTGATCAGGTTTATAATCACCGCCCTTTACGAGTGTATTCGGCAGGATCTTACAAATTAATCGTTCAGGGGTATCTTCACTAAAGGGCACGACCCAATCAACACATTCCAATGCTGATAACAAAGCCATACGACGATCCAAAGTATTAATCGGACGTTCCGGTCCCTTAAGTCGTTTGACGGAATCATCATCATTGACAGCGATAATCAAACGATCACCCATGGCCCTGGCCTTTTGTAAATAGGATACATGGCCGGGATGTAATATATCAAAACAGCCATTGGTCATGACGATTTGCTCACCATGTTGTTTAGCCTGATTTACGACATCAAACAGGGCATCTTCATTATAAACTCCACGGGTGAGTGAGGCTTCGCCGCGCATTGCTTGTTGTAGTTCGGCAGGTGAAACCGTTGCCGTACCGAGTTTTCCAACCACCACGCCCGCCGCTAAATTTGCCAGCGCCATCGCGTTTGTTAAATCTTCACCCGCGGCAATCGCTGTGGCTAACATCGCAATCACCGTGTCACCTGCGCCGGTGACATCAAATACTTCCTGGGCCTTGGTTGGCAAATGTATCGGCGCATGCGATTTTTGTAATAAAGTCATGCCCCGCTCGCTACGCGTGACCAGCAAGGCCTCAAGCTCAAGATCATTTATT
>CAMYMO010000482.1 GCA_947259425.1 uncultured Ectothiorhodospiraceae bacterium
GTCTTAAGAAAACAAATACCCTGTGGGATGACGCCTTAATTCAATCAATCCGTACACCATTAACCCTGTATGTATGGGTAATGGGTGCGACCTATGTATTGTTGTTACTTAAAGTACAAAATGTCAGCGCCTTTCGGGAATTGGGACTAATTGTTGTTATTGCGTTAGCCTTAGTCAAGTTTATAAAGCAGACTGAAATTCGTATTATTCGCAATGGGGAAATGATAGGTGAAGTCATTGATCGAACAACTGCCGATGCGATTGCACAACTACTCAGGCTTTCAGTCATCATTACCGCCATATTAGTCGGGTTGCAAACCATTGGCGTCAATATATCTGCGATTTTAGCGTTTGGTGGTATAGGCGGTATTGCCATCGGTTTTGCCGCAAAAGATTTGTTAGCGAATTTTTTTGGTGGATTAATGATCTATCTGGATCGACCCTTTGCAGTGGGCGACTGGGTTCGTTCTCCGGATCGTAATATTGAGGGAACCGTTGAAAAAATAGGTTGGCGACTAACGGTGATTCGAACCTTTGATAAACGACCCTTGTATATCCCCAATTCTGTGTTTGCCACTATTTCTGTGGAAAACCCATCACGGATGTCACATCGCCGTATTTATGAAACAATCGGTGTCCGTTACGATGATGTCGATTCATTGCCTGCTATTGTCGCTTCGGTAAAAGACATGTTGAAGTCCCATGACGATATTGCACAAGACCAGACGATGATAGTGAATTTCAACACATTTGCCGCATCATCACTGGATTTCTTTATTTATACTTTCACCAAAACAACTAACTGGATCGAGTATCATAAAGTGAAACAGGATGTTTTGTTTAAAATTAGTGAAATAATTAACAAACATAACGCTGAGATCGCCTTTCCAACATCAACAGTGCATTTACCAGAGGCGGAACTAATTGCGCAAGCAAAATAATAAGTGAGTATGTTTGAGTTTAATTTGACGACTCCTTTATACTAGATGAATTCGACCCAATTAGAGAAGGGCTATTATGCCAGATAAACTTATGATAATTATGGTTAACACCGACCCAAATAATTCATCTGAAATGGGCGCACCCTTTTTTCAGGCAACGGTTGCTGCGGCCATGGATTTCGAAGTGGAAGTTGTATTAACCGGGCGGGCAGGTGAATTAGCAAAAAAAGGCTTTGCCGAAAAGATATTGGCACAAGAAGGGAACTCAAAGACGATATATGATTTTATTCAAGAAGCGCATGAAGCCGGTGCGATATTTAAAGTATGCACGCCCACCCTGGAATTATGGGGTGATGATTTGATTCCTGAGATTTCCGAAACGATTGGGGCCGCTTATGTTATCAGTGAAGCCATGAGTGGGAATGTCGTTACTTTCACCTACTAAGTAGTTAAATTTATGAATGAACATGAAGCCGCTCAAGCATTAAATAAAGCAGAATGTCTGTATTCAGATGAACAAGTTCAGGAAGCTATTGATCGAATTGCGCTTGAAATAACTCAAAAACTATCGACACGCAATCCGTTAGTGCTGTGTGTTATGACCGGCGCGTTGATCCCGGCAGGCCATCTATTGACGCGACTCGATTTCCCGTTACAACTTGACTATATACACGCCTCCCGTTATCAGGGTGATGTGCGCGGTGGCGTGTTAAACTGGATGGTTAAACCGACTTTTCCGATACGTGGCCGCGATGTATTAATTGTTGATGATATTTTTGATGAAGGTATCACCCTGAACGAGATTGTTGAATACTGTTCCAGCGAGGGGGCTAATGATATTTATACGGCGGTATTAGTGAATAAGATCCATAAACGAAAAGTTGACTTACAGGTTGATTTTGTCGCGTTAGAGACAGAAGATAAATATTTATTTGGCTACGGCATGGATTATCATAATTATTTACGCAACGCAGCTGGTATATATGCAGTAAAGGACTGATAGTGACTAAAATAGCAATTATCGGCGGGACAGGATTAACTAAACTAACAAACCTGACCATTACCCAACGTGAAGTTCACAATAGTGACTATGGTGAACCATCTGCACCGTTATTAAGAGGAATGTTGGAAGATGTTGAAGTCATCTTTTTGCCTCGACATGGTGCAGGACATACCATTCCACCACACAAAATAAATTATCGTGCTAATCTATCCGTGCTGCAGCAGTTGGGTGTACAGAATATAGTGGCAATCAATGCGGTCGGCGGTATATCTGAAGAAATGACTGCACAGACGATTGCTGTGCCCGATCAAATTATTGATTATACCTATTCGCGTCAACATACAATCTATGATGAAGGCCTGGATGAAGTTACTCACATCGATTTTTCTAACCCATATTGTGAAACATTACGACAATCTATTTTATCTGCCGCAAAAATTGCAAAAATAAGGGTTATCGAAAAAGCAACTTATGCTGCTACGCAAGGTCCTAGGCTGGAAACGGCTGCAGAAATTAATCGTTTAGATCGTGATGGATGCCATGTTGTTGGTATGACGGGTATGCCTGAGGCCGCATTAGCACGAGAATTTGGCTTATGTTATGCCAGCATAAATGTGATAGCGAATAAAGCTGCTGGGCGCGGTGATAATGTTAGCGAGATCACGATTACTGAGATTGAAGAAAATATTCAAGCCAGCCTCGAGAATGTGAAACGCATACTTGAAGTGTTAATTAAAAATATTTAAGTAAAAATTAATTAACGGGCTTTAAGCGTTTTACCCAAGTAGGGCGTTGCTAAAATAATAAAGCCGACGACGGGATGATCAAGGTAATGCACTTCTTTACTGCGCATTTTCCTGGTTTGTTGTAAATGGTAGACATTCGGTGGACGCACAGTCTCGATAATCTGATCTTCTTCCTGGTTAAGTGGCTCCGCTGGCGCAGTAAGTGTCGTAGTTGTCGCCACCGGTAAACCAGTTGTGTAAGTGAGGTCTACATCGGCATGTAAATAGCGTGATAGTATAATTTTGATATAACCTTCAAGTACCGATTTGCTTTGTTTTAGTTCGGAAGTCGGAACTGTAGCTGAAGTCTCCGCAACCGGTTTATCAGCTTCAGATATGATTGGTTGCTCAGCAACGGTTGTCGTGCTAATAAAATTTCGTTTAAAGTGAATCGGCAGTGCAGTATCAGCGGACATACCGGGTTGTCGCCATGAAGTGTGTAATAGGATCTTATTTTTATCATTCTTAGTAAGCAGCTTCGCTTCCTGGCTAAGCTGATAACTGGATCTTGGTAACCGTTTAAATGTGTGTTTAGGAGAAAATTGACTTGGCATCGGTCCTGGGTAAGGACTATTTAAATGAATATATTTTTCAGGCTTTTCTAATTGAGCCGTGTTTTCCCAGATTTCTGTCAGTCGTGCTTGCGGGTCATTGTTTTCAAAAACAATGATTTCAAAATCGTAATAACGAACCTCATCTGCGAAAAGAGTAGTGCCGTTTATGGCGAGCAGACACAGCATTGATAAAATAGATAATGCGGTTTTACTGTAGGTGTTAAGTCGAAAGGTATCAAGCATGTTGTGATTTTAGTCTTTATAATTAGATGGAACTAAGCCCTGGGTCATATTTTAACTATTCTATACTGACAAGCCATCCTGGGTAAAGCAAAGCCTGAATTTGATAGCAGATAGAAATTTTAATGTTTATGCCGCTTTCGGTTGGGTAAGCTGGTTAAGCAGCGTTTTAGTGAATTCGAGTCGTTTTTGTTCATTTTCTGATTCATATGATATTTTTAGCTTATTTTGACCATCCAGCTGATAAAGATGTGACTTTGTCTGTATTAATTCAATTATGCTTGCGGTATCAATATTTGGCGAATCGGAAAACATAAAGTAACCACCGTGGTCACTGACATTAATTTTATCGATACCCAGATTTTTTGCTGAGTTTCTTAATGCCGTTAATTCAAAAAGATTCTTAATGGATTGTGGCAATAAACCAAACCGATCGATCATTTCAATTTTCAGCTCGGTCAGACCATCATCGGTGTTACAACTGGCGATACGTTTGTATAAAATCAGCCGTTCATGTACATCCGGTAAATAATCCTCCGGGATGAGCGCCGGAATATGCAGCTCGATCTCGGTATCTTTCTTATCGCTATCAGGATCAAATACTTTGCCTTCTTTTAGTGAATTTACCGCTTTCTCCAGCAGTTCGGTATACATCGCGTAACCAATCTCCTGCATCTGCCCACTTTGCTCATCACCGAGCAATTCACCCGCACCCCGTATTTCAAGGTCATGCGTCGCAAGCGTGAATCCGGTGCCCAGGGTTTCGATCGATTCGATTGCCTCAAGCCGTTTTTTAGCGTCGGCCGTCATCACGTTTTTATTCGGGACGATTAAGTAGGCATAGGCTCGATGGTGTGAACGACCGACACGTCCACGTAATTGATAAAGTTGGGCGAGCCCGAAGCGATCAGCACGATTTAAAACAATTGTATTTGCATTGGGTATATCGATTCCGGTTTCTATGATGGTGGTACACACCAAAATATTAAATCGTTGGTGATAAAAATCAGACATCACATGTTCTAATTCGCGTTCACGCATCTGACCGTGGGCAAACTCAATTTTTGTATCCGGAACCAGCTTACGAAGCTTGTCGACTTCTTTTTCAATTGTTTCGACTTCGTTGTGTACGTAAAAGACCTGACCACCGCGTTTTAATTCACGTGCGATCGCTTCGATAATCATATTATCGTGCCATTGGGATATAAACGTTTTGATCGCGAGTCGTTTTGCGGGTGGCGTGGCAATGATCGACAAATCTCGCATACCCGACATCGACATATTTAAAGTGCGAGGTATGGGGGTTGCGGTTAGCGTTAATATATCGACTTCAGAACGAAGCGATTTAAAGGTTTCTTTCTGGCGAACCCCAAAACGATGCTCTTCATCAATGATGACCAGGCCTAGCGTTTTATAGCGAACGTCTTTTTGTAGCAATTTGTGTGTGCCGATGACGATATCAATCTGTCCGTCAGCGAGGCCTTTGATCACTTCGTTCTGTTCTTTTTTTGATCGGAAACGGGATAAAGACTCAATCTTGACCGGCCATTCGGCAAATCGATCGCTGAACGTTTGTGCGTGTTGTTGGGTAAGGAGGGTGGTTGGTGTCAATATCGCGACCTGTTTACCTGCCATCACGGCAACAAAGGCGGCACGCATCGCGACTTCGGTTTTACCAAACCCGACATCGCCGCAAACAAGGTGATCCATCGGTTTGGTATTGGTCATATCTCGCAATACATTATCGATGGCAGTTTGTTGGTCAGCGGTTTCTTCAAATGGGAATTCAGCCGCAAATGCACGGTATTGATTTTCATCTAATGGATAAGTGTAGCCTTGTTTAGCTTCGCGTTTCGCGTAAATCTCTAATAATTCGACAGCGACGTCGCGTACCTTTTCCTGTGCCTTTTTCTTGGCACGTTCCCACTGCCCACTGCCCAGTTTATGAAGTGGGGCCGTTTCTGGAGAGGCACCCGTATAACGGCTGATCAAATGCAGTGAAGAAACTGGAACATAGAGTTTATCGTTATCCGCATATTCCAAGGTCAGGAACTCAGAAGTCATATCGGCTGCAGTGATTGTTTGTAATCCAAGAAACCGGCCAACGCCATATTCATCATGCACAACCGGTGCGCCAATCGTAAGCTCAGCAAGACTTTTGATGACATTTTCACTGTCTCGTTGTTGTGCGCGGCGCCGGCGTCTTTGTAATACCTGCTGACCGAATAATTGCGTTTCAGCGATGACATGGATCGATGGCTCAGTTAATGATAAACCCAGTTCTAGTGGCGCAACGGTAATGCCTAACAGCTCATCCGAGGCTAAAAAA
>CAMYMO010000483.1 GCA_947259425.1 uncultured Ectothiorhodospiraceae bacterium
GTGATGGGTGATATGAACTGTAAACTGGATAGTAAAGAAATGCGCCAGATGTTTAGTCGCACTGATTTACGAGAACCAGAAGAAGAGATCTACACCTTTCCAAGTTGGCGTCCTCAACATCATATTGATCACATCCTGGTCACGTCAGACATAAAAATTAATGAAGCTAAAGTATTAAGCCATCCCTATTCAGATCATTTACCGATAATGATGGAAATAACGGTACCCGATGATATCGAACTTACTCGCCGAGCTGCATAGCAGTTTATATAAGGTTACGGTAAATCATGAGTGAGCAAGATAAAGAAACCGATCCTCAAAGCCGTTGGAAACTACGTTATTATGAAGCACTCGATGAGCTTGAAGATAAAGAAAAATCCTGGCGTGAAGTTGAACGATTACTAAGACAGCTCATCTCACGACTTACGCTTGCCGCAGATAATCGCCATTCCATATTAACAAAACAACTCACTGAATTACGTAATGCGGTACGTGATGGCCGCGATATTATCCAGATGCGCGATCTTATTGAGGAAATCAGTGAGAATGTTGCCGAGCTGGATAAGTTGCGTAAAAAAGATCGACGTCAAACCCATCCGGCAGTATTAGTGACACAAATCATCGAGCAGTTGGACATTCCAAGCCAACTTAATCGTAGTTTTAGGAAGTTAAAAAAAGAAGCGAAAAACCTGAATCGCGAATCTGCGGTTGATTCGATGAATAATGAATTAGTGGCTTTTTTGCGCGAAATCATTGATCCACCCGTTGATGAGAAAAAAGAAGCGCGGAAATCTAAACTATTGGACCGTATTTTATCGCGTAATAAGAATGAAGAAGAATCCGCTACAGACAAAACAGACAGGGTAGCTCAAGAGGATGCAAAACCTGAGCATGTCTCGAAACAAGAAAAAGCTGATGATGCAGAGGAAAAGACGACTGATCTTGAAGCAAGCTATGATAAAAATAAACGAACCCCGCAAAAATTAGTTGCGCCTGCGGTCGGCGATTTATTATTGCAGCTTACCTTGCGAATGCCGGATATTGTCAAACGTCGTATTAATTTCCCGGCACTAAAAAAACATACCAATCGGGCACGGGCAAGGAAGGATTTAATCGCTATTGTTGATGTTATCGCCCAACAAATTGAAGCGGCTTATGTCGCCGATGACAAAGAATTAGTTTCACTCGAGAATGATTCTGTGCAGGCATTATCTTCAGCCGTAAAAGAGTTCTTTAGCCAGTTGGAGCCACCAACGGATATGAAAGAACGTGTTTGTGAGCTGGAAGAGTATTTCGCAGGTCGTGATGATGATCTGGAATCATTAATACATTGCCTAAATTCACTTGCTGATGTAGTCGCGGAAATTTGCCAACGACTTGCTTTTCAAAAAGATGAGTTGGAAGGGTTTTTTGTACACTTAAGTACCCGCTTAAAAGATCTGGATGCAGGCTTACAAAAAAACAGTGAGTTTAATGAATTAAGTAATCAAAATAATCAAAAAATGGATCTGGCTGTACATGATGAAATCGACAATATTCAAGAGTCGATCAAATCAGAGGAAGATATCACTCAACTAAAAGATTCGATTTCGTTAAACCTGGATGCGATTGATCAGCATTTGCAAGTGTTCAATGAAAATGAATCAATACGTTTAAAAGCCTCAGAAGCACATGTAAATTTGTTGCTTGAAAAAATTGAGAAAATGGAAGAAGACGGTGATCATTTACGTAGTCGCCTGGAAGAGACACAACAACAGGCCTATCGAGATGTGCTGACCGGAATTCCTAATCGACAGGCTTATGAGGAGCGCATCGCTGAAGAAATTGCACGCTGTCGACGCTATCAATCAAAGCTGTGTATGATTGTTTGGGACATCGATAAATTTAAGGCTGTCAATGACAACTATGGTCATGCCGCAGGCGATCGCGTATTAAAAGTGGTTGCGGAAACCTTATTTGCACAAACGCGAGAAACAGATTTTCTGGCCCGCTTCGGTGGTGAAGAGTTTGTTATGTTATTACCGGAAACGGATATCGAGGCAACTAAGACGGTCGCTGAAAAGTTGCGAGAAATTATTGCTGAAACACCGTTTCATTTTCGTGACAGTGAGGTGCCTGTGACCATTTCTGGTGGCATCGCCGAACTCGCTAAGGAAGAAACGGCAAACTCTTTATTCGAACGTGCAGACAAGGCCTTGTACGCCGCTAAAGAAAATGGGCGTAATCGTACCGAACTAGCAGACTAATGACGAAGTTTCTTCTGCACAATAATATAAAATTGACGGATATCTTTATTAGAAGCACTCAGGTCTTTAAGCAGGGTGTCTAAGGTTACTAATTTTTGATTAGGTCGACCAAACACCTGCTGTTCTTCCCCCTTTTTGATAATGGTCATTTCTCCGTTTCTGGCTTCAACCATGGCGCGAATAATGGTGGCCTTACCATGTTGTTTAATTAACAAAGCCATCAATTCACGCTCTTTAGCGGCGGAGATTTTTTTCTTTGAATAGGGGGATAGTATGGATAATTCACTTTCGTATAATTTTGACAAACTCAACAAGGCTTTTGGCGTTGTCTGGGTGAGTGCATATTTATAGGAATTCACCAATAATTCGAGATAGGTACGTCCTGAATCAGATTCTAAAAAATTCATCGTTACCGTCAATTCTTCTAAACTTAAATCGGAAAAATTTCTATCAAAAGTATGAGGAATGATTTGCTGGATAATACCGCTGACTTTAACCTTGGCAATTTTAATTTTTTGTATTAATTCTTTTTCCTGCAGTCGTTTATTGGGTGCCTTGGTGTGATTCTCTAATGTCAGAAAATGCTCGAGTGTTTGCTCGGTAAAGGAAGTCATCGGGCTAAAAAACAGAATTTCAAATTTCTTTTTATAGACCTGGCGCTCCCTGGATATTTCGGGTGCTTTAATTGGAATCGGGGATTCAGGATCACTAAATAGTGATTGCGGAATAATTTTCAATTTAGCAATTTTTTGTCCGAGTGGCGTGTCAATCCATTTTTGTGCGTGTGATAACTTGGTAATGCTGCCACGCTGGATCATAAAACCCTGCATATGGGGTTTAAGCGTTGCGAAATCTTTATCAACAATAGATTTAATTTTTTCTGAGTTGTCTTCGGCTAAGCCGGATAAAAGATTTTGTTTACCGCTGAAGATGCTGGCCTTGAGGTTATCGAGCAAGACATCGATGTGGGTTGCATTCCAGAGTTTGATGACGACTTCTTTATTAGTAGATTTGGCCTCAGTCACCAAGGGAAATAACAATATGGTTGCGAGCAGCAGGGTTCGATAGATCATCGTGTAATCCGGGTAGGTTATTTTTGTCATAGAGTATAAGTGTAGATTAATTTAGGTTCGTTTGTTCTATTGTTGGATAATCATCCATTTGATTCTGGTTTAACCAATAGCCTAGATCATGATTGAGGAACTCATCAACTGTTAAATAGTGAGAGCCGTCACAAGAAAAGCTTAAACCGACCAAACCATTGACCAGGTTGAATGAACCGGAGCGTAAATATATGCAATCATCGGCCTGGCGCATGGCTTTGAATTGAGCAAATACCAAGGGGATTTTTTCAATAGCGATAATATTGCGAGCATGATATTCGCAAGTGGGGTATTCAGAGAGTAAATCGGATGACATGACTTGATCGATAGTATGTAAATGGTATTGGTGAGAATCTTGCTCTGACCAGAGATGACAGCGGTCGCTGTTGAAATGTATTTGGCAATGAAAAATACCATGCTCTTGCATCATCGTGCTTAGGGCATAGATTAAATAATCGATATTGATATCAGCAGCACTGTTATTGGCCCGGCCATATTTTGTATCAACACCACTGACCGGGTGATGTCGCGAGTTTTGGTTGTGCATGCGTTGCAAGGTTGAGGTATTCATAATGGGCAGATCTTTTAGATGAAAATCTGCAGCAATAAAACCAAGCAGTTTACCTCGGTGATTGATCGCCTGCACAACGGTCATGCACGGTTGCATGCTACGCTGACTTAAATAGGCGGCGGACAGGATCATGCCGCGAAACGGCAGATTCGAATTCATATAAGGGCGATCTGATAAGTCCTGGTTTTGCCAGCTTTGGTCAACACCATAGCGGGTTACATTACCGCTGTATTGAGATCCGTCCGGGTTGATCGCATAGAGTAACTGGCAATGGGGGAGTCGGCATAATGAGTCAGCGAGATATTCGGTTAGCTCATCTCGATTCGGCCATAGCAAGGCGCTCTGGTGCTCAATCTGGGCCATTGGCGCCTTGATTAAGCTGGACAGAAATTTCTTTTTGCTGGAGACCGTTTCTTTAAACACACTAATTCCTGTTGGCAATGCCTGGTTAGCTGTTTTCTCTGTCGTACCCCATTTTCCGGGATAACCTAATAACGTCTTTTTTATAAGGGAAGCTGACCCCGCCGGGCTAAATAGCCTGGTTAAAATTAATGACTCTATGGGGACACAAGCCTCAGTTACTTGTTTATTGAAGATCTGGCGCGAAGTCAATAGCCGAAGTTGAATTATGCCTAATTGAGAGCGTGACATTGTAAAAATGGGCGCTGTTTAACCTGGATTTTGCTGGCCAATGCCCATTTCTGTGCAGATCTGAAGCAAGTCATCGATATCGTCATGGGTCAGGCCAAGATACGCCATCACCATATCCTCTAAGCATTGCCACTCAAGATCGAGCTCATGACGCCCTAATATGGAGTGTAAGCCGACAAGATGTTCCGCCAGCTTGAGAATGCATAACATGTTCAGCATGGGTCCACCTGACGATGCACCTTCAGATAATAAGCGCTGTAGATTATGGTGTTCAGTGATCGCATCACAAACAAATAACGGCATCTTCCACGAACGTGCTAAATAATAGCCTAATACGGCGTGATTTGTATTGAAATGTTTATCTTCGGTCGCGGTGATGCTGGTTTCAGTGTCTGTATAAGCTTCTGCTAATACATCTCGATAATTTGGATATGACTGAACCAGTAGCGGGATGCCGGCGTTATGAAACAGGCCAATCAGGTACATTGAATTAGGATTTTCAATCTGTAATTGATTGCTGATCAGCTGTGCAATTTTTGCGGTGTCTTCCGCACCATCCCAAAAACGATTCAGGAACATCACGTCCATTTCATTCAGTTTGCTGATATCAACCAGATTTTTACGTGTGGCCACACCGTTAACGGTGTTAATCACCGCGTCGAGGCCAATTAACATGATCGCTTGATCAATGCTGGTAACGGGTTTATTTAAGCCATAATAGGGCGAGTTGGCGACCTTAATCACACTTCCACAAACACTTACATCGCGACTGATCAGTTGTGATATTTCGCCCAGGTCTGGTGGATCAAAAGCCTGTGCCATTTGTAGGTCGGCCATGATTTGTGGCTGTGGAGGAATGCTGATACCACGAAGAATTTGGGCAATGTCATTTTCGGACGGTGAGGCTTGCATCTGAATAGGGGGCCGTTTTAAGTAGGTGATGAGGGAATGTAACGGCAAAGCCTTTTTGAACTTTAAAATCGTAAAAATAATAACTGTTTGAAATGATTTGCGTTTATGGAAATATTAAAATAATTATTAAAAATAAAATTGGCATTCCAAAAATGTTAAATTGATCTCAGTTAAGGCTAAATGTTTATTTATCCGCTGCCGATACAGGCACTAACGTCTGGTCAGTGAGAGAGTCAGTTTGGCAGTTTATCAACAATGGCATATTCCCTTTTCGCGTGATGATATAACCCTGCAAATGGGGCTTGATTCCATTACCGCTGTTCAGTCTGAGCAG
>CAMYMO010000484.1 GCA_947259425.1 uncultured Ectothiorhodospiraceae bacterium
AATTAAATCATCAAGCAACAATACGGCACGAGGATCGGGTGACCACCACAAGATAGGTTGCCCATCACTGTACCAGGGAAAGATACCTTTCTTATAAGCGGCACACAGGCGTTCCACACTAAGATCACCACCAATGGCAAGTAGACCATCCGGATCCGTTAATGCAAGCTCGACATCCGGGAATAGTGTCGGCTCATCTTCATCCAACCAGTAGGGGGCCGTATTCAGTCCTTTTGTCATAACGCTTTAGTGTATTCAGTCCAACGCTAACTATTATTTTAGTTTAAAAGGTGAGTGGTCGCATAAACTATCAATATAATCTTGCATGCCTTGTTGTTCCTGATCGGTAAAATTTTTGATGACCTGGTTAAATTCCGGGTGTGAAATCCAGTGTGCCGACCATGTGTCCGTCGGCAGGAAGCCACGGCTAATCTTGTGCTCACCTTGTGCGCCAGGCTCAAAACTGTTTAAGCCATGCTCAATACAATAATCCAACCCCTGATAATAACAAGCCTCGAAATGCAGACTGTGAAACTCTTCTGAACAGCCCCAGTGTCTACCATAAAGTGTAGACTGATCCCGCATATTAAATGCACTGGCGACGTACTGGTTTTGATGTTTCGCAAAAACAACCACGACGTTTCGAGGCATGGATTGCCCAATTTCCTCGAAGAAGTCTCGACTTAAGGTGGCCATACCGCTTTTTTTAGCAAACGTGCTGCTATAAAAATTGTGGTAGATCGCCCATAGTGCCTCATTCATTTCGTCACCATGCCGAACCTCAATTTCAATACCTTGCTCTTTAACCTGGCGTCGCTCACGTTTTATTTTTTTACGCTTTGACGAGGACAGGTGAGATAAAAAATCATCAAAATTTTCATAAGGTAAATTTTGCCAATGGAACTGGCAACCTAAGCGCATCGACAGGCCTTGCGATTTTAAAAAATCAGTATCCCGTTTATTGGTAAACAACCAATGCAGGCTTGATGCCTTTATCGATTCGGCATGTTTGATAGCAGAATCCGTTAGCTGTTTTGCATATTCATCGTAATGATGGCTTTCTTCTACTAAGATGCGCGGCCCGGTTGCGGGGGTGTAAGGAATCGCAGTAACGAGTTTCGGGTAGTAGGGAATGCCCGAACGATGATAAGCATCCGCCCAGGCCCAATCAAATACCAGTTCACCGTACGAATTATCCTTCAAATACATTGGCATCGCGGCGACCAGCTGGTCTTGATCGTCGTATAAAACTATATGTTGTGAATACCAGCCGAACTCGTCTAAGCAACGGTTGCGCTCAAGTGCAATCAGAAATTCATATTGAATAAATGGGTTTATCGGGCCGGCAACTCGATTCCAGTCAGCTGGCTCGATGGTTGATAATTTTTCAACAATCTCCGTACGCATCGTTTTTATTCAACCCCCTTCCATATTAGGGATAGTATGGAAAAGGGTTGAAGGAGGGTATCTATTTACCTTGAGCCGCCAGGTTATCAAGAAATTTTTCAGCATCTAACGCGGCCATACACCCGGCGCCAGCTGATGTTATGGCCTGACGATAAATATGATCTGCTACATCTCCCGCGGCAAATATGCCAGGGATACTGGTTTGAGTTGCATTACCTTCTGTGCCACTTTGAATTTTTAAATAGCCATGATTCATCTCAAGCTGACCTTCAAAAATGGCGGTATTAGGTTTATGTCCTATCGCAACGAACACACCCATCAAGTCAATCTCTTTGCTGGTTCCGTCCTGAGCGTTTTTAATTCTTACTCCGGTCACACCACTGTCATCACCCAACACCTCATCGAGCTCATGATTCCACTCAATGGTCACGTTACCCGTCTTGGCTTTTTCAATGAGCTGATCAGATAAGATCTTTTCTGATCGAAACTTATCACGACGATGAATAACGGTGACATGTTTGGCAATATTAGAAAGATATAAAGCTTCTTCAACGGCTGTGTTACCACCACCAATGACCGCCACATCCTGGTTACGATAAAAGAAACCATCACAGGTTGCGCAGGCAGAGACCCCTTTACCCCTGAAAGTTTCTTCTGACGGTAAACCCAAATACATCGCTGAAGCACCGGTTGCAATAATCAGGGCATCGCAGGTGTAGGTTGCACTATCGCCGGTTAAGGTAAACGGTTTGTTTTTGACATCAACCTTATTGATATAATCAAAAATAATTTCAGTATTAAAACGTTCGGCATGTTTTTGCATGCGTTCCATTAACGCTGGACCCTGTAAACCTTCAACGTCGCCTGGCCAGTTATCCACTTCTGTGGTTGTCATTAATTGACCGCCTTGCTCCATACCAGTGATAACGACAGGATCAAGGTTGGCTCTCGCTGCATAAACGGCCGCCGTATATCCAGCCGGTCCCGAACCTAAAATCAATAAACGACAATGCTTAACTTCACTCATAAAACTCTCCGAAATTTTTATATACAGACCTGAAACATTTTCTATAGATAAGCCGTTTATCGCATTAGTTCAATGTAATCGGTCAAAACTGGGGTTCACGTCATTGACTTCCCTCGTGTCTCGCAAAGAAATAATAGGGTAAGCTTTGAAATGACATGGCTTAATGTGTCGTATGGTACGGAAAGCGCTACTATGGGTAAAGTGGCTAAACACGACGGTGACAACTTATTCAAAAGGAAGACCAATGCGTATTGGAATACCAAAAGAAATCAAGATTCACGAGGGCCGAGTGGCGCTCATTCCAGCAGCCTGTGCCGAATTGATAAAACACGGTCATCAAGTATGGGTACAAAGTAGCGCGGGATTATCCGCGGGCTATACCGATGAAGACTACCTGCTGGCAGGTTGTGAAATTTCAACCGATGCCCATCAAACCTATCAGAAGGCTGAGATTATCATCAAAGTGAAGGAGCCTCAGC
The DNA here is from genome assembly GCA_947259425.1 of uncultured Ectothiorhodospiraceae bacterium. GTDB lineage: Bacteria > Pseudomonadota > Gammaproteobacteria > UBA6429 > Thiohalophilaceae > SZUA-24. The sequence continues at coordinate 2,914 of CAMYMO010000484.1, forward strand.
CTCAGGAAGTCGAGTTATTAGGCCCTGAACAGATCATTTTTTCTTTTTTACACCTGGCGGCCGAACCGGCATTGATGGCTCAACTTCAAAAATCCGGCACCACGGCGATTGCCTTCGAGACCGTATTGGAAAATCGTGCCTTACCGATTCTGGCCCCGATGAGTGATATCGCAGGACGGATTTCTGTACAAATTGGCAGCAATCTTTTGCAACATCACCATCAGGGCCGAGGCGTCTTGCTCGGCGGTGTCGCGGGCGCGGAGCGGGGTAATGTCGTTATTTTGGGCGCTGGCGTCGCCGGTCATAATGCCGCTGTGATGGCTCAGGGAATGGGGGCCAATGTGACGATCTTTGACCTGAATAGAGATAAACTGGAAGCGATGCGCGAGCTTGGCCATAATGTCACCGCCTTACATGCGTATCAGCAGGCCATTAACGAGCATGTCTGCGAGGCCGACCTGGTCATCGGTGCCGTGCTGATACCCGGTGCTAAAACACCTAAATTGGTCTCTAAGCAACTGGTGAAATCAATGAAACCAGGCAGCGTCATTTGTGATATTTCGGTCGATCAAGGCGGCTGTATCGAAACCACTCATCCCACCAATTATGCTGAACCGACCTATCTGCTCGATGATGTGGTTCATTTTGGCGTCACTAATCTACCCGGCGCAGTGCCCAGAACGGCCTCTCAGGCATTGTCGGCCAGCCTGGTACCCTATATCCTGCGCTTAGCAACGACAGACTGGAAAAACGACCAAACCATGGCGCAAGCGGTGAATATTTCAGCAGGTGAGATCGTGCATCCAGCCCTTAAAACCACGTAATTAAGATTGATAATTACCATATATAATAGTAGGTTATGGTACTTTATTAATGAATTGGTTGAATTAGATTACCGGCTATGGCACAAGCAAAACAAAAGACAGAACGAGCCCCCTTGGCGGAGCATTTACAGCGTGGATTACGAGAAGGTGCACTTTTCGTCTTTGCGTTTATTGCGGTCTATTTTTTACTCGCAATAAGCAGTTATGCACCCCAGGATCCAGGCTGGTCAAAAAGCGTTCAGCCCACACACGTCGAAAACCTGGGTGGCTTAGCCGGTGCCTGGTTTGCAGACATTGTCCTGGCATTATTTGGTTACCTGGCTTACTTAATTCCGTTGATGGTCGGTTATGCCGGATGGCTGATTTATCGACAAATGCCCGTTACCACGATTGAATGGCGACATTTATCCATTCGTGGTCTTGGCTTTGTTTTTACCCTGGGGGCCTCCTGCGGTTTAGCCAGCCTTTATGATCAGCATACCATCAGCCAACTTCCGCAACAGGTCACGGCCGGTGGAATCTTTGGTGATTTAATAAAAAATGGGATGACCTATGCGTTTAACGAGTTAGGCGCGACCTTATTGTTACTGGCCGTATTTTTCAGTGGCTTTACCTTGTTTACCAATATCTCATGGTTGCGCTTGATGGATATCACCGGTGCAATCACCTTGAATTCGCTTTATTGGGTTCAAGACAAGCTGATGACGTTTATCGATAAATTACGCGACCAAAAAGAGCAGCATGAGTTACGCCGGGATAAAGTCGCGAAAACCAAAATTAAAATTAAACAAGAAACCCAAAAACAGGTTAAACGCACACCACCACGCATTGAGCCGGTCATCAATGAACCCAAACCCAGTGTGCGTGAACAAAAAGAACGTCAGGTACCATTGTTCCGCACAGATGGCGAAACGGAGTTACCGCCATTAGCGTTGCTGGATGAACAAGTCGAGCTGGTTAACCCGGTTTCAAAAGAAGCGCTTGAGGCCGTGTCTCGACAGGTTGAATTGAAGTTCGCTGATTTTGGCATTGAGATCCAGGTGGTCGCTGTTCATCCCGGGCCGGTCATTACACGTTATGAATTACAACCAGCGGCCGGCGTTAAAGTTAATCAAATCAGTAATCTCGCGAAAGATTTAGCACGGGCATTATCGGCCATCAGTGTGCGCATTGTTGAAGTAATACCGGGTAAATCGACCGTGGGTTTGGAAATTCCTAACGAAGAACGTGAAACCGTACAGTTGCTTGAGACGATCAAATCCGAAAATTTTGAACGTGCCAAATCACCGCTTTCATTAGCCCTGGGCAAAGACATCAGTGGTGTGCCGGTGATTGCAGATTTAGCCAAAATGCCTCATTTATTAGTCGCGGGTACGACCGGCTCCGGTAAATCAGTTGCGTTAAACGCGATGATCTTAAGCATCCTTTATAACTCGAAGCCGCAAGACGTCCGCATGATCATGATCGATCCAAAAATGCTTGAGTTGTCGATCTATGAAAACATACCGCACTTACTGGCGCCGGTGGTTACCGACATGAAAGATGCGGCTAATGCGCTGCGTTGGTGTGTCGCTGAAATGGATCGTCGTTATCAATTGATGGCGGCATTGAAAGTTAGAAACATCGCTGGTTTTAACCGTAAAGTCACCGAGGCTAAAGACAAAGGTGAACCCATTCTCGATCCTACTCATCCAGAAGACGCGGTTAAGCCACCTGAAGCATTAGAAGCCTTGCCCTATATCGTTGTCGTGGTGGATGAGCTGGCCGACATGATGATGTTAGTTGGTAAGAAAGTAGAACAACTGATTGCCCGCCTCGCACAAAAGGCACGTGCGGCCGGTATCCATTTAATCTTAGCGACGCAACGGCCTTCTGTTGACGTATTAACGGGCTTGATTAAAGCCAATGTCCCTTGTCGAATTGCTTTTCAGGTTTCTTCAAAGGTCGACTCTCGAACCATCCTCGATCAGGGCGGCGCCGATCAATTGCTGGGGCATGGAGATATGTTATATATGCCGGCAGGCACCGGTGTGCCGACTCGTGTGCATGGTGCGTTTGTTTCGGAC
>CAMYMO010000485.1 GCA_947259425.1 uncultured Ectothiorhodospiraceae bacterium
CATATCCGGATTGGCAAAAATATTCCACATTCCAAGGTCAGTAATGCCAGGATTGTCTTCATTGGATAATTGTTTAAATGGCCCCAATGCATCTGGATGGCGTTCGGTTTTTGGTAGATATAGATTGTAATTTTTATTACGCTCTCGCAAGCCAGGAATTTTTAATTCGTTAAAGGCACCAGACTCATGCAGTCGATCATAATTAAACTGCGTCATACCGATGTTATGGAATTTAAAGTCTGAAAAATGTGGCGCAGGATGACATGCGATGCAATTTCCCCCAGTCACGGTTCGACTACTTTTAGTAAAAAATAGCTTCATACCCTCTAGCTCTCTTTGACCAAACTGAAATGATTGCTTATGATTTTTAAACTTACCGTGTTGGTTGCCGACAAATTGTGGTTTAGATAATTTATTAACCGCATTTAACAGGCGATGGCTGTAGTCGACATTCGACTCACCAGATTTCGGATGACGTGGTAGCTCATTAAGTATTAAGAAGTGATCGTAGGGGCTGGCATTGTAACGACCTTGTTTATCTCGCTCATAACTCAAACTATTAACATAGACCGCTACCAGTCTGGAAATAGCATCAAAGATCTGTTTATCGTTTGCTATTTTCACATCCACTCTAAATGTTTCCGGTAATACTAAATCAAATGGAATTGTCGGATCCGTACCTTTTAAAATTTTCCGATAACGACCTCCAAATTCAGTGGCCAGTTTACTCTTACCATCATCGTTGCGTATGACACTGGCAATATGCTGTATTGCTTGCTTTCCCTCGTTTGCCAACCAGCCATAGTTCCGCCCGGTAAATGTTGCCCGAACCAGATCTTCCATTGAATTAAATTCGCCATCGAAATGAAACAGCGCTTTATCACCTGGCACGGTGATATTGACCAGTGACATAGAATTTCGTGCGGTATAATGATTATTATCGTTTCGATTAGGTATTGGACTGGTGTGAGCAAAATCCGCATAACTTCTTATCCCTGCATCAGGGTTGTTACGGTGTTCGTCGACCATATGGCAACTGCGACAATTCATAGTCTGGCCAGCAAACGGTCCCCGTAACGGATCGCGCATGGTTAACGTATATTCCAGCGCACTATCGGCCTTGCCTGGATGCGCATAATAGGCCTGAGCAAATCGAGTTTCCAAAAAAAGACGCTCACCAATTGCAACCTCTGCCGGGTCATTGGCCGACACGGCGTTGGATAAAATTGAAAGGATGATAGCGGTGAATGGATAAATGAATTTAGTTATATGCATATTAATTCAGGGCTTTTGCTATTGGTTATTCGATTATAGAAACAACATTAATTATAACTATTATATAAAACTAAGGAAGCTAAAACATCGGTAAGATCGCTATTTTGTGCCATCCCACATCCCAGAAATAGTAATTAATCACACGGCTTAACCCATTTTCCCATCAATGTGAGTTATCTGTAAGACACTTATTTACACAATAGTCCTTACCCTACATGTGAAAACAAATCCCGATGTAATCTGCATCTGTAGTTCTAGTATTTTTGAAGGAGAACGTTATGAGTGTCAACCGCCAAGAAGCATCATCTAAAGTTAGAGCATCGGCTGCAAGTCTGGCAGCTAATCGGCCAAACATAACTCACCAGGCAAATGGTGATGAGCAACGCTATGCCAGCGCAAATTATGCAATGAATTTTACCAAGGGTCTTGAGCATAATCATGATACTGGTCTGATAGAGAACCCGGAGGACTTTGAATCTTTTCGTACCGCGATTGATGAAGGATATATCGATCCATTTACAACCTCAGTCAGTCCATCACCTGACAAAGCACGCGCGTGGGAAGCGCCGACGGCGGGGGTTGTATACGACCTACAAGGTCCGGATCCACAAGCCGTAACCATGGCCCCTGCTCCCGCATTAGGCTCTATGGAATTGGCCTATGAAATGGCTGAAGTTTATGAACTTGCCCTATTGCGTGATGTGCCACTGACGGAACTTAACGATGCAACAGCAAATACGTCGGTACTCGATGCGATCACCCGCTTAAATGCGATTGATTACTCCATCACCGGCGATCAAGGGCGCCCACGAATCAATGTTGCCGGCGCTCTTACCCCACAAACGCTGTTCCGTGGTTCTTCACCTGGGGTAGAAGTCGGCCCTTACCTTTCACAATTTATGTTAATCGGCAACGATCAACCCTCTGATACCGGTGTGGCCCATGGCAAGATCCAATATGGTGCATTACAAATAGATCAACGCGTCCCAATCGCCGCAAGCCAGGATTATTTAACGGACTGGAACACCTGGTTACAAGCCCAAAACGGCGAAAAACTCCGTGATAACAGCGCACTCTTTGATCCATCCGGCGACCGAAGGTTCATCACGTTTCCACGAGATTTAGCGACCTATGTGCACGATGATGCACTCTACGAGGCATACTTAAACGCCTGTCTAATCCTGTTATCGATGGAAACACCTTTTGATCCTGGTTTTGCCAAGTTGTCAGGACAAGGACAGTTATTCCTTAACAGCCTGGATATCAATGCGAATCTATCCATTGAACGACATCCTCGTCAGGCCGCTGGCTTTGCATTGTATGGTGGGCCGCACATTCTGACCTTGGTCACTGAAGTGGCAACACGGGCACTTAAGGCGGTGCGTTATCAAAAATTTAATAACCACCTTCGACTTCGTCCAGAAGCATTAGCGGCCCGTATCCATCAAGCAAGCGATATCGAAACCGCCTTCCCGAGTGTCGGTACGCACTTCAGTGATCTATCTAGCGCAATTAGTTCAACGGTAACCGAGATCACGACGGCAAACGGGGGTAGCGCATTATTACCCATGGCTTTCCAGGAAGGCTCACCAATGCATCCATCCTATGGTGCAGGCCATGCCACCGTGGCGGGTGCGTGTATTACCATCCTTAAGGCTTTCTTCGATACCAACTGCATCTTTGTTCGCAGGGACGATAGCGGAGTTGATAAAGATATTTTTGCTCGTTTTGACCCTGATGATGTGGCTGTGGAGTACACCCCTGATGCCACGGGTGAAAACCTGGTCGATGCAACGGGCAATGCATACTTGACCCTGGAGGGGGAACTTAACAAGCTGGCCGCGAATATCTCCATTGGCCGCAATATGGCTGGCGTGCATTACTTTGCCGACTATTATGACAGTCTGCGTATGGGTGAAGAGATAGCAATTGGCATACTTGAAGAACAGGCCTTGTGTTATCCGACTGACCCATTTGTTTTATCTGTGCCGACATTCGATGGTGATGTCTATCGAATCGGAAATCGCTAAAAATAATTATATTGCGCTGCACATGGACGTGCAGTAAAAATAACAAGATGTTGAATACTTAAGGATTCGGGATGATTAAATAAATTATTCCATTGGAATTTTTAATATTTAATTTTCGAATACAGGTAAGTCTTTTGACCTTAGTAAGAATTCGCCATCACAGGTTACCCGCATCCCAAATCCACAATAAACGCCATGTCCTGATAATTGATTCACCTGGACCTTTCCTTGACTAAAAAGCATCTCAATCTCGCAGGTTTCACCTTCAATGCGTTGTCTTCGATAAAGAGCCCGATCATCTTTTAGCGCTATTATACTTTTGGCATATCCTGAATTGAATGCAGGTGCCCCACCTTGGCAATCGATATCAAACTGTATTTTCGAATCACTCAGTTTTTTTATCCGCAAAACAGAATGTAGATTCTTATCCACTGAATAAGAATACGTTCCCGTTATTGATTCATCGGCAAAGAGCTCTGCACTCAAAAACAACAAAATAATCATTAGTACTTTCATATTTGAGCCATTCTAATATGTATTATTATCTACCATAACCATGGAATTAATCGATAAGGTGTTTGTTTTGCGTACTCTGGATATCCTTGAAGTTCTGAATGTAAGGTACGGTCTTCAAGGTAGGTTCGCACGATCAACAACACCATTAGAAACACAGCAAGAATTAATGCGAAGCGGGATCCTAAGGCAACGGGCACAGCAAATAATAAAACGATTACAACGGTATACATCGGATGTCGTACTAATGCATAAGGTCCGGTGGAAACGACATGGTGACTGCGTGCTTTATCGATCTTGACGACTTGTGCCAGATACGTATTCTCACGCATTACCCAACCTAAAAATAGAAAACACGGTAGGTGTACTAGCAGTGCGATAACTTTCATCCAGGGTGGTAATGGCTCGCTCCACTGATAACGCACAACATCAAAACCAGGAATAATATAAAGCCCAATGGCTGCAATAAAAAATATCAGCATGATCACCTTATCCCAACTTTTCTGCTCTTTATTCAGTGGCACAAACTTCAGTCGTTCAGCGAGCAAGGCGGGATCATGTTGCAACAAATAGTATGTGATAACGATTCCGAACACGGTCCAAAGACCGACTACTGCCCATGCCTCCCACCAATACCAGGTGCCGGCAGGCCACATCAGTGCAATCGAAAATAGCACCATTCGTAAAATAAGTCTCAACCAGATTACGACGGGGCTGTTAAATTGTTTCTGCATTATTTTCACTTAGTAATCATTAAAGGAACATAGAACTTCTTTTAAGCCTATACCACAACAAAAATAATGTATACGAGGTTATTTTATCGCTTACTTTCTCGCGTTCACTCATCCCTCTATCATTTTAGTTAATCTTGACGAAGATCATGTTCAGTTTTTATTCTATAGGCTATAGTCTTTTTATCGAAGTTTCACTTCTTGTTTTTTTATCTATATCTTTATCTTTTCCATTTAGTTAATAAAGGAGATATTAGCATGGCAACTAAAGAATCCACTCAACCCGTCCAGAAAGTTGAACCAGCGCGTTCAATCAGTCCGTTCGATGAAATGGAACGGATGTTTGAAAATTTCTTCTCACGTGGTCTATTACGCCCACTTAACATGGATTGGACTTCTTTACCTAAAGAAGCGGCACCCTTTCAGGGACGAACACCCAGTGTCAATGTCATTGATCGAGATAAAGAAATCATCGTCAAAGCAGAGTTGCCTGGGGTAGAAAAAGATGACCTTGATATTTCACTCACGCAAAATACGGTGACTATTAAAGGCACCACTAGTCATGAAGAGAAAGAAGAAAAAGGTGACTACTATCGTTGTGAAATGACAAGCGGAAGTTATGCTCGGACATTATCACTTCCTGCGGATGTTGATGATAGTAAAGCCAAGGCAAAGTTTAAAAATGGTGTCCTTAAATTAACGTTGCCAAAAATAAAAAGCTCCAATAGAACAACCATTAAAGTTGAGTGATCTGTCAGGCAGGTCTTGTCTGGAGGTGACAAGACCTGCCATTTAAACCGGCTTGTCTTCACGAATTTTAGTTTGCTTGAAGCATCGAGTTGTCATTATGTAATCCGGTTAAACCGTTTGGTAATGCTGATATCGTTGTGCTTATCAAATTGTAACCGAGTCATCTTAGACGGTTAGACGAATTCTCTGGGCCCCTCACACCGACATTCGCTCAATGCATAGAACAAATTATAAATAAACTAAACCGCAGCTTAAACTCGTAAACTTATTAATGCGGTCAAGTATTATAAAGCCACAAACCGTTTGGCAAGCGGTTAATTCAACAACACCACTGGCGATAAAATAAATCTATCCGTCGCCATTTTCCGAAGCCTTAACCTGAATTCGATCGTCGTTTAGGCAACCGCTTTCTGAAACAGATTAGCAATCTCGATTAAGGCATTTTCCTTATTCAGCGCCAGTTGATTTTCATCCATGGTGGTGCTTTCCACTGAAATAAA
>CAMYMO010000486.1 GCA_947259425.1 uncultured Ectothiorhodospiraceae bacterium
TATATAATTAAATTGCAACGACTAACTTGACTCTATCCCCTGTTTAAATTTAATCCGACTTCGTTTGATCATTCTGTCGCAAGCGTTCGCGATATTTAATCTTCGCGAGCTCCTGCAAGTCTTCTATCTTATCGCTCTCGTCTAAAATCTCTCGCCCCAATAAGGTTTCTATCGCATCTTCAAGAGTAACAATCCCTGCGGTCTGACCAAACTCATCTTCGACTAAAAACATATGTCCACGGTTTTTAATAAATAAATCTAACAATTGTTGTACCGGGAGCTTCTCCGAGACACGATACATATTTTTCACATAGTCACTAATTGGTGAATCACCTTTACCGCTTCGTTCTGCTTGATATAAATCATGTTTAAACACTTTACCAATGATATTGTCACGCGAACCTTGAAAGACAGGCATACGGGTGAATTCATTTGTCCTGGGATCATCCAATACTTCAGACACAGTTTTTGAGTACTCAAACATATGCACTACGGTACGAGGCGTGAGAATCTGTTCGGTTCGTATCTCGCGTAACTTTAATAAATTAGAGATGTATTCGTTTTCCTGATGAAATAAGGAACCATCTCTGTGTCCCAGTGAAGCAAGGGCAATAATTTCCTCACGGGTTATTTCATTGCCTTTGTTCTTACTAAAATATTTTGTCAGGCGTGTCGATACCCATACCAAAGGGTAAACTATTCTTACCAGCCACTTGATAGTGAAAGACGCTGGTACAGCAAGTTTTTGCCAAAAAGTTGCCCCAACCGTTTTCGGGATAATTTCTGAAAAATACAAAATCGCCAGCGTCAACAACACAGCAATTAACGCTTCCCATTTTTCACCAAAAATTTGAATCGCTTGCGAGCCAACCCCCGCAGCGCCCATGGTGTGAGCGAAGGTATTCAAGATCAAAATACTGGACAGAGACTCATCCATGTGATCTTTAACAGAGGTGAGTAACCGGCCAGCACGTGGCTTGTCCACCAGGATCTTTTCTACATAACTTGGTGTAATTGATAATAAAACTGCTTCAAGGATTGAACAAAGAAACGAAACTCCGATTGCAATCACCAGATATAGTATTAATAAGCTCATAGATATGGTTACTGAGTTGTTGAATTAGGCTAAGTATATGTGGTTTCACGAATAAAGTATCAAGATATATTTAATAAAAAAGCAAATAGTAAAATAGGGGCAAAGTGGAAATAAGGTTAATATTCCAAGTTGCTTATATTTGATACATAATAACCAATTATATTATTATTCGAGCTATTAATAACTTATCGTGGTCCAATCTTATTTCAAACTGCTCCGCTCATCACTGATGGCATAAAAACACCGAGTAGGAAAGTCTTTAAATTGCTCAACCTGATAAGTCTGATAGGCATAGGGAATCAGGGCATCACGAAAACGTCCTAAGTCTAGAAAAAGTTTGAAGGATTCAGGCAAAGGTGTGTTCAGACGCATTGCATATTGCTCCATGGGTGTTAACCACCAGTCTGTCAGTTCTTTACCTTGAACCTTGCCCTTGTTTTTCTCTAAATAGTCAAAAAAGGCCTTGTTCACTTTTTCAATGCCATCTCTAGCATGTGGAAGTTTAGCGATTTTATCCAGGCTGGCTCTCTGGCGTGGATTCAGTAATTCCAGACGTCCGACCATTACGCGTTTAATCTCATGTGGTATCGAGATCTCTAACGGTAAGTAATAATCTGTCCACACTTGTGGAACCATATAAAACAAACGAGTCCCGCCACTTTTAAAATATGACAACTTCCATGTCTCAAGCATGGCATGCGCTTCATCCGCATACAAACCGTCATTTACTAAGGCCTGATGCATCTCCTTTTTTATACTTTTTAAATTAGCATGACTGTATTGTTCTGGACTAAAACCAGCAGAAATAGAACTGAGCGTCAACTCATGTTGACCCGAAATAGTAACCGGCCCAAAAGAACGGTAAGCAGCATTACCATCGGGGAGTATATCCACTAGCCACAGATGGTTTATGGTGATGTTATTGGCTACTCGATCATCCAGCATGGAATAGATTTGTAAGTGCTCAGATTTACGTGTTACCCGTAGTGGTGCGGGTAAATGCGCCACACCACGATAAAACAAATATTTCTCTGTTTCTCCCGACACATTAACACTGGCCGCACTTACCTTGCGTGGTGCTATCCAAACGTGGTCCTTAGTGGCTTGTGAAGGTGAATCAGATGTTAATTTTACCTTAGACCATTTTAAAGTTCCGCTTGAAGTATCTGACAACTTATCAGGAAAACCACTGGCTTTCGCAATTGTCGCCGAAGGAAAGTATTCAGTTAACCATCCCTGTCTAAAATCTACTTTTACATCAAAGGGCGTATAGGTATTGCCTGCTTGCGGATAAAAATAAATAACGGGAGTTTCCAGGCGCATGGTAACCGCATCAAAACACCTCGTTGCACCTTGTGACCAATACCATGGCTTATCGAAAAGTTTATCAATAACGTAATAATCTTTTATACGTTTGACAAATTTAGGTACTGGCTCATCATCAACATTAATCCCACCTATCGTCTGACCATTCTCATCCTGAAGCGAGGTAAACGTCCCCCACTCATGCACGATTAAGGGTTCTGCCAACACCACTCTGGCAAAGACAAAACCGAACATAAAGAGATAAAGTCGAGTTCTATTCCTTCGCATCCTATTCATCATTTCCACACTTAAGGTCAAACAATTGGCTCAGAGATGTGTATTCTCTAATATTAGAAACAAGGTGACCAGAACTTGCAGCACATGTATAGGAAATACTTAATGAACCCGAAGAGTTCTATGTGCTCTCCTGCTTGAATTTCGACCTGGTTTTTCTTAAATTGTTTCTTGTCTTGTTTTTTACTGGACATAAATAAATTGTAGCAGCTGTTTTTAACTTTGATGCCAATTAATGGTCGGCCTCGAAACGGTTTTTTACCGATTTAATACGTACGAGGATTAACGCTGCTAACATACCGATGATTGAAAAGAGTGTCAGCATTAAGAAAAAGTGTTGATGACCAACCGCGCCGGGGGAGGCATCAAGAATGCGCCCTGCGATCGAGGCGAAAAAAATATCTGGCGTAAATCCAATGAATGAAACCAATCCCACCGCCGTCCCGGTTAAATGACTGGGAATTTTTGTTTCCTCTATTAATGCAAAATACACTCCCCGTATGCCGTAAACAGCAATAAAGGTCACCAGGATCGTTGCATAAATAAGGTTAACGCCATAAGAGGATGGCAAGCTAAAACTTAACACGCCATAACTTACGATCAAGACGAAAAACATGATCGTAATCACGCGGCTTGCGCTAAAACGATCAACGATGATACCGGTGATGACGGCGGCAATGGGTCGCAGGTAGGCGGCGATAGACGTAAATTGAGCCGATTCCACTTCATTCATACCTAATACATCGCGTGCATACAACGCATAATTATCCAAGCCTTTATACCCGCTATAGGCACAAATGATAATTATCGCCTGCAACCAAACGACACGTTGTTTAAAAACACTTTTTATATCCACAAAAACTCGTGTTCGCGCGGCAGAATCAGAACTACCCGATTCCGGAAGAATCCACCATACGAGTAACGCTGCGCACAAGGTCATAAAGACATAAAAATAAATCACCGCTTGAATCGCATGTTGTCGTTGTAGTTGTGTTAATGCATCCAGATCCGCAGGTAAAACGGCGCTTAATAGCCAAACGGCCACTGAAGCGGTAGCGGCCGCCACTAAACCTCGCCCACCATCGAGTATGCCAAACGCACGCCCTTGCTTTTGATCTCCACCCCACTCACGGGTGGCTTTAATCATCGCGGCCCAAAATAGCAATATAGACGTCAGTCCCCAATAGCCAAATAACACCGCAAGACCGAGCCCACCGGGTATTTGTGCAAGGTACAAACCACCCATAGCCGTCGCGGTTAATGATGTGACCATTAACTTACGAGCCGAAAAATGATCCGCAATCGCACCACCGGGAAAATACGCCAACATGGCAATAATGCCATATACAGCAAATACATCCCCTAACTCAGCGTTGCTCAGGCCAAACACGTCCAACACTGTAGGCCGAAAAAATCGTGCTATATGAAAAGGCAAACTAAAGATCATTTCGCCAGCAAAGACTAGGCAAAAGATAATCAGCCACGGGTTATTGTGATTATTCATCATGATGACATTAGCTAAACATTCTATTTGATATTCAAAATTATCGTTCTCAACTGAGAAAATACGTTTAAGTCGATACTTTTTTATTTACTAACCATTGGCCTTGCAGCTCCGAGCGTATTTATGCTGAAGCTGCGAAGCAACTGCAGGGAATCCTTAATATAAACTCGTGAGGGTTTTAAGGAGAAACTGAAGGTACTAAAGCGCTCTGCTCCGGTTATCGTTTAGTTATCTACGGGCAGTTTTTTTCTTCACAGCTTTCTTTTTCGTAGCCTTCTTCTTGGCCGTTTTCTTCTTAGTGGACTTCTTTTTAGAAGATTTCTTTTTAATGGCTTTTTTCTTTGCTGTTTTCTGACCAGCAGATTTCTTTTTGGCGACTTTCTTCCTGATTGATTTTTTCTTAGTTATTTTTTTCTTGGTTGATTTTTTTCTGGCCACCTTTTTTTTGGCTGATTTTTTCTTTTTCGGTTGTGTGGGTGTTTTTAAACTTTCAATCGCATTGGCAACGCGCTGGCTGAGATCATCCATCCTGGCACTGAATCCCTCTCGAGCCGTGCGACCTGATTCCTCGATTTGATGCATCAGATTCCTGAGCTGTTGCTTTGTCTCTTCGCTGGTGACCTTCGTCTGAATTTGATGTGTCGTGTCCACTACCGAGTCGGTCACATTTTCAGCCATCTCGCCCGCTTTATGTTTTACTTTGGCATACTGCTCAGCCAATTCAGCCAGCACTGCCTCACTGGTCTTTTCCAGGTCTTTCAGCACCTGCGTTGCTTTTTCTTTAACCGATTTCTCTGATGCCATGGAAGCCTCCCTGTTGCATGAAATATTTGGTTCGTTGATGGATATAGTAATTAAAGCATAAAAATAGCTGGGTAAGAGCGCAATTTACTCTAAATATATAAATATCCAACCAAATAGACACTCACTTCTTCTTCAACTTTAGGCCTTGCTTAAAGCCCCATTTGGGTTTGTCTATTACTCATTTCTTCAATCTTATCCTTAGAAGCAAGAACGCCCAAGCAGCATTTGATGATTTAGCGATTCACGGATTTCATGCAACGTATCATTATCCATAAAATAGTGGAATTATCCCAATACCCTCCAGCCGGATACCCTTGTTGATAGCCAAATACAGATATAAAGGGTGTGTTTAATTAGTGCATCTTGCTTAGCTTGCGCATAGGATAGAAGCAAGGTACACGGTTATTATCGCGTTGGATGACGTGCTGAGGAATTCCCGCTAAATAAAGCGCGGTTTGCATGGCATCACCCACTTCTTTGTGAATTGTGCCACGATTATTTTGTGTATTGTTATATTAATAGTGAGCTATATTAGAAACCATTGTTCTCAGTCCCTAAATACACATCATCTTCAATCTTTATCTTTTTATAGCTTGATGCTTTTTCTGCCTCTGAGGCTGATAACCTGACGCTAATGGTTAATATAATGTTATCGATGTATTGCTCCATATTAACCGGGTTAATAAAACCTTCCTTAAATTCTCCTTCATTGTCATTGTTTAGTAGGTTACGAAGTTTAAAAAATAAAAACTGAGTATCTGAAATGGCC